>NZ_LGIT01000020.1 GCF_001187865.1 Klebsiella sp. RIT-PI-d | reverse complement strand
TACCACTTTGTGATTCATGACTGGGGTGAAGTCGTAACAAGGTAACCGTAGGGGAACCTGCGGTTGGATCACCTCCTTACCTTAAAGAAGCGTTCTTTGAAGTGCTCACACAGATTGTCTGATGAAATGAAAGCAGTAAAAATCTCTGCAGGCTTGTAGCTCAGGTGGTTAGAGCGCACCCCTGATAAGGGTGAGGTCGGTGGTTCAAGTCCACTCAGGCCTACCAAATTCGCCTCCGTGCTGCGTTGCGGCGATGCTCACATACTGATGTATGCTTCGCATCACCACGCCTTGCCCGGAAACGAATTAGGGTAACAGAGATGACCATACGATGGGGTTATAGCTCAGCTGGGAGAGCGCCTGCCTTGCACGCAGGAGGTCTGCGGTTCGATCCCGCATAGCTCCACCATCCTTTTACTGCTTAAAACAAGAAAACTTCAGAGTATACCTGAAAAGGTGTGCTGCGAAGTTTTGCTCTTTAAAAATCTGGATCAAGCTGAAAATTGAAACGACACGCTGTGTCTGTTCTCCGTAAACAAGAACAGAAGGCGGTGTGTTCGAGTCTCTCAAATTTTTGCAATCAGAAGACATCTTCGG
>NZ_LGIT01000019.1 GCF_001187865.1 Klebsiella sp. RIT-PI-d | reverse complement strand
TGGTAATGCCGGGCGACAACATCAAAATGGTTGTTACCCTGATCCACCCGATCGCGATGGACGACGGTCTGCGTTTCGCAATCCGTGAAGGCGGCCGTACCGTTGGTGCGGGCGTTGTTGCTAAAGTTCTCAGCTAATCACTGATAACATTTGACGCAATGCGCGATAAAAGGGCATCATTTGATGCCCTTTTTGCACGCTTTCACACCAGAACCTGGCTCATCAGTGATTTTTTGGGTCATAATCATTGCTGAGACAGGCTCTGAAGAGGGCGTTCTGGGAAATATAGCGCCGAAACGCAGCAGGCATTTCGGTTAGGCTCATCCTGCTTGCGTGGGGTGAAATATTGGTATGAATTCTGGTGACAGGTTGGTTTATGAGTGCGAATACCGAAGCTCAAGGGAGCGGGCGCGGCCTGGAAGCGATGAAGTGGGTAATTGTTGCCGTATTGCTCATCGTAGCTATTGTCGGCAACTATCTTTATCGTGACATGATGCTGCCGCTCCGCGCGCTGGCAGTAGTAATTCTTATTGCTGCAGCGGGCGGTGTCGCGCTGTTGACAACCAAAGGTAAGGCTACTGTAGCTTTTGCCCGCGAAGCGAGAACCGAAGTCCGTAAGGTGATTTGGCCAACTCGTCAGGAAACGTTACACACAACATTAATTGTGGCTGCAGTGACTGCTGTCATGTCACTGATCCTGTGGGGGCTGGATGGTATTCTGGTCCGCCTGGTCTCCTTTATCACTGGCCTGAGGTTCTGAGATGTCTGAAGCTCCTAAAAAGCGCTGGTACGTCGTTCAGGCGTTTTCCGGTTTTGAAGGCCGCGTAGCAACGTCGCTTCGCGAGCATATCAAATTACACAATATGGAAGAGTTGTTTGGTGAAGTCATGGTCCCGACCGAAGAAGTGGTCGAAATCCGTGGCGGCCAGCGTCGCAAAAGCGAGCGCAAATTCTTCCCGGGCTACGTGCTGGTCCAGATGGTCATGAACGATGCAAGCTGGCATCTGGTACGTAGCGTACCGCGTGTGATGGGCTTCATTGGTGGCACCTCCGATCGTCCTGCGCCAATCAGCGACAAAGAAGTCGATGCCATCATGAACCGCCTGCAGCAGGTTGGCGATAAACCGCGTCCGAAAACGCTGTTTGAGCCGGGTGAAATGGTTCGTGTTAGCGATGGTCCGTTTGCTGACTTTAATGGCGTGGTCGAAGAAGTCGATTACGAGAAGTCCCGCCTGAAAGTTTCGGTCTCTATCTTCGGTCGTGCGACCCCGGTAGAACTGGACTTCGCGCAGGTCGAAAAAGCGTAACCAGACGATCAAAAAAGCGGCGATTTAATCGTTGCACAGGGCGCGAAATTGACATACAATTTCGCGCCTTTTGTTTTTATGGGTCATGTGCCCGTAAGACGATATTTATCACGGGGAGCCTCTTTGAGGCGTTATAACCCATTACGAGGATTTAAGAATGGCTAAGAAAGTACAAGCCTACGTTAAGCTGCAGGTTGCAGCTGGTATGGCAAACCCGAGTCCACCGGTTGGTCCAGCACTGGGTCAGCAAGGTGTGAACATCATGGAATTCTGCAAAGCGTTCAACGCGAAAACTGAATCCCTGGAAAAAGGTCTGCCGACTCCGGTTGTTATTACCGTTTATGCTGACCGTTCTTTCACCTTCATTACCAAAACGCCTCCGGCAGCAGTTCTGCTGAAAAAAGCGGCTGGTATTAAGTCTGGTTCCGGTAAGCCGAACAAAGACAAAGTAGGTAAAATTTCCCGCGCTCAGCTGCAGGAAATCGCGCAGACCAAAGCTGCCGACATGACTGGTTCCGACGTTGAAGCGATGACTCGCTCCATCGAAGGTACTGCACGTTCCATGGGCCTGGTAGTGGAGGATTAAGAAATGGCTAAACTGACCAAGCGCATGTCCGTGATCCGTGACAAAGTTGATGCAACCAAGCAGTACGACATCAATGAAGCTATCGCTCTGCTGAAAGAACTGGCTACCGCTAAGTTTGTTGAAAGCGTTGACGTTGCTGTAAACCTCGGCATCGACGCTCGTAAATCTGACCAGAACGTACGTGGTGCAACTGTACTGCCGCACGGTACTGGCCGTTCAGTTCGTGTAGCCGTATTTACCCAGGGCGCAAACGCTGAAGCTGCTAAAGCTGCAGGCGCTGAACTGGTAGGTATGGAAGATCTGGCTGAACAGATCAAAAAAGGCGAAATGAACTTTGACGTTGTTATTGCTTCTCCGGATGCAATGCGCGTTGTTGGCCAACTGGGCCAGGTTCTGGGCCCACGTGGTCTGATGCCTAACCCGAAAGTCGGTACTGTAACCCCGAACGTTGCTGAAGCAGTTAAGAACGCGAAAGCAGGTCAGGTTCGTTACCGTAACGACAAAAACGGCATCATCCACACCACCATTGGTAAAGTGGATTTTGACGCTGACAAACTGAAAGAAAACCTGGAATCCCTGCTGGTTGCGCTGAAAAAAGCGAAACCGACTCAGGCTAAAGGCGTGTACATCAAGAAAGTTAGCCTCTCCACCACCATGGGTGCTGGCGTTGCCGTTGATCAGGCTGGCCTGACTGCGACAGTGGCGAACTAATATTCGCCTTTACGTGGGCGGTGAATTTGTCTACAATTCTACCCCCACGTTTCTGTTGAAATATACAGAGCTCTATGCGAGTCATTTGAATTGCAGCAAGGCAGCAAACGAGTGAATCGCCGGGAGTGTAGTTAACTACACGACTGGTGTGAACGAGAGTAGCTAACGCCGCTGCAGTTCGAAGGACGAAGTCATAGACAAGATTTGTTCGTTGGAGCCTGGCCTATCCAGGCCTCCGTCGAAGACCGCAGGTGTTTCGCAAGAAACTTAATCCCCTGCGTAGACGGTGACAGAACGCTAAGATTATTTTTTGAATACTCTGGCTTGTTTCTGCTCACCGTATTAAGACGCTCTTTCCGTTTGGGAGAGTGAAGTGAGTTCCAGAACATGAGTTCTGGCAAACATCCAGGAGCAAAGCTAATGGCTTTAAATCTTCAAGACAAACAAGCGATTGTTGCTGAAGTCAGCGAAGTAGCCAAAGGCGCGCTGTCTGCAGTAGTTGCGGATTCCCGTGGCGTTACTGTAGACAAAATGACTGAACTGCGTAAAGCAGGTCGTGAAGCTGGCGTATACATGCGTGTTGTTCGTAACACCCTGCTGCGCCGCGTCGTTGAAGGTACTCAGTTTGAGTGCCTGAAAGACACGTTTGTTGGTCCGACCCTGATTGCATACTCTATGGAACACCCGGGCGCTGCTGCTCGTCTGTTCAAAGAGTTCGCGAAAGCGAATGCAAAATTTGAGGTCAAAGCCGCAGCCTTTGAAGGTGAGTTGATCCCGGCATCGCAAATCGATCGCCTGGCAACCCTGCCGACCTACGAAGAAGCAATTGCACGCCTGATGGCAACCATGAAAGAAGCTTCGGCTGGCAAACTGGTTCGTACTCTGGCTGCTGTACGCGATGCGAAAGAAGCTGCTTAATCGCAGTTATCTTTATCAAGCATCTGCTTACGTATAAACTTATTCTGATTTTCAGGAACAATTTAAATGTCTATCACTAAAGATCAAATCATTGAAGCAGTATCCGCTATGTCCGTAATGGACGTTGTAGAACTGATCTCTGCAATGGAAGAAAAATTCGGCGTTTCTGCTGCTGCTGCTGTAGCTGTAGCTGCTGGCCCGGCTGAAGCTGCTGAAGAAAAAACTGAATTCGACGTGATTCTGAAAGGTATCGGCGCGAACAAAGTTGCTGTAATCAAAGCAGTACGTGGCGCAACTGGCCTGGGTCTGAAAGAAGCTAAAGACCTGGTAGAATCTGCTCCGGCCGCTCTGAAAGAAGGCGTGAGCAAAGATGACGCTGAAGCACTGAAAAAATCTCTGGAAGAAGCTGGCGCTGAAGTTGAAGTTAAATAAGCCAACCTTTCCGGTTGCAGCCTGAGAAATTAGGCTGATGGCTGGTGACTTTTAGTCACCAGCCTTTTTGCGCTGTAAGGCACTAGTAGCATTTCACACTGTTTGACTGCTGGTTGTCCTGACAATGTTTGTTTCTATCGACGTCTTAATATACTGCGACAGGTTGTCCGTACTGTGTAAATCGCAGCGAAATGGTTTAAGCGTGATAGCAACAGGTATTGCGGAAAGTGTTCCATTTTCCGATCAACAAAATAGTGTTGCATAAACTGCCCCTTTGATGGGCAGCGTGGGTCGACTTGTCAGCGAGCTGAGGAACCCTAATGGTTTACTCCTATACCGAGAAAAAACGTATTCGTAAGGATTTTGGAAAGCGTCCGCAGGTTCTGGACATTCCTTATCTCCTTTCCATCCAGCTTGACTCGTTTCAGAAGTTTATCGAGCAAGATCCTGAAGGGCAGTATGGTCTGGAAGCAGCTTTCCGTTCCGTATTCCCGATTGCCAGTTACAGCGGTAACTCTGAACTACAGTACGTCAGCTATCGCCTTGGCGAACCAGTGTTTGACGTGCAGGAATGTCAGATCCGTGGCGTGACCTATTCGGCACCGCTGCGCGTAAAACTGCGTCTGGTGATCTACGAGCGTGAAGCGCCGGAAGGCACCGTTAAAGACATTAAAGAACAAGAAGTCTACATGGGCGAAATTCCGCTCATGACCGATAACGGTACCTTTGTCATCAACGGTACTGAGCGTGTTATCGTTTCTCAGCTGCACCGTAGTCCGGGCGTCTTCTTTGACTCCGACAAAGGTAAAACCCACTCTTCGGGTAAAGTGCTGTATAACGCGCGTATTATCCCTTACCGTGGCTCATGGCTGGACTTCGAATTCGATCCGAAGGACAACCTGTTTGTTCGTATTGACCGTCGCCGTAAACTCCCTGCGACCATCATTCTGCGTGCACTGAGCTATACCACTGAGCAGATCCTCGATCTGTTCTTTGACAAAGTTGTCTTTGAAATTCGCGACAACAAGCTGCAAATGGAACTGGTACCGGAACGCCTGCGTGGTGATACCGCTTCCTTTGACATTGAAGCTGACGGCAAACTGTACGTCGAAAAAGGCCGCCGTATCACTGCGCGCCATATTCGCCAGCTGGAAAAAGACGATATCAAGCATATCGAAGTCCCGGTTGAGTACATTGCAGGCAAAGTTGCGTCTAAAGATTACGTTGACGAATCTACTGGCGAGCTGATCTGCCCGGCCAACATGGAGTTGAGCCTTGATCTGCTGGCTAAGCTGAGTCAGGCTGGCCACAAGCGTATTGAAACGCTGTTTACCAACGATCTGGACCACGGTCCGTACATGTCTGAGACTGTACGTGTGGACCCAACCAACGATCGTCTGAGCGCACTGGTAGAAATCTACCGCATGATGCGCCCTGGTGAGCCGCCGACGCGTGAAGCAGCTGAAACCCTGTTTGAGAACCTGTTCTTCTCTGAAGACCGCTACGATCTCTCTGCGGTTGGCCGTATGAAGTTCAACCGTTCTCTGCTGCGTGACGAAATCGAAGGTTCCGGTATCCTGAGCAAAGACGACATCATCCAGGTGATGAAGAAGCTCATTGATATCCGTAACGGTAAAGGCGAAGTCGATGATATCGACCACCTCGGCAACCGTCGTATCCGTTCCGTAGGCGAAATGGCGGAAAACCAGTTCCGCGTTGGCCTGGTACGTGTTGAGCGTGCGGTGAAAGAGCGTCTGTCCCTGGGCGATCTGGATACCCTGATGCCTCAGGACATGATTAACGCCAAACCGATTTCTGCAGCAGTGAAAGAGTTCTTTGGTTCCAGCCAGCTGTCTCAGTTTATGGACCAGAACAACCCGCTGTCTGAGATTACGCACAAACGTCGTATCTCTGCACTCGGCCCAGGCGGTTTGACCCGTGAGCGTGCAGGCTTTGAAGTTCGAGACGTACACCCGACTCACTACGGTCGAGTATGTCCTATCGAAACGCCTGAAGGTCCGAACATCGGTCTTATCAACTCACTGTCCGTGTATGCACAGACTAACGAATACGGTTTCCTTGAGACACCGTACCGTAAAGTGACTGACGGTGTTGTAACCGACGAAATTCATTACCTGTCTGCTATCGAAGAAGGCAACTACGTTATCGCTCAGGCGAACTCCAACCTGGATGACGAAGGCCACTTTGAAGAAGACCTGGTAACATGCCGTAGTAAAGGCGAATCAAGCTTGTTCAGCCGCGATCAGGTTGACTACATGGACGTATCCACCCAGCAGGTGGTTTCCGTCGGTGCATCTCTGATCCCGTTCCTGGAACACGATGACGCCAACCGTGCATTGATGGGTGCGAACATGCAACGTCAGGCGGTTCCGACTCTGCGCGCTGATAAGCCGCTGGTAGGTACCGGTATGGAACGTGCTGTTGCCGTTGACTCCGGTGTAACTGCGGTTGCTAAACGTGGCGGTACTGTTCAGTACGTCGATGCCTCTCGTATCGTTATTAAAGTTAACGAAGATGAGATGTACGCGGGCGAAGCCGGTATCGACATTTATAACCTGACCAAATATACCCGTTCAAACCAGAACACCTGTATCAATCAGATGCCGTGTGTTTCTCTGGGTGAGCCGGTTGAACGTGGCGACGTGCTGGCAGATGGTCCGTCTACCGACCTCGGTGAACTGGCGCTTGGTCAGAACATGCGCGTAGCGTTCATGCCGTGGAATGGTTACAACTTCGAAGACTCCATCCTCGTTTCCGAGCGTGTTGTTCAGGAAGACCGTTTCACCACCATCCACATTCAGGAACTGGCATGTGTGTCTCGTGACACCAAGCTGGGGCCAGAAGAGATCACCGCTGATATCCCGAACGTGGGTGAAGCTGCGCTCTCTAAACTGGATGAATCCGGTATCGTTTACATTGGTGCGGAAGTGACCGGTGGCGACATTCTGGTTGGTAAGGTAACGCCGAAAGGTGAAACTCAGCTGACGCCAGAAGAGAAACTGCTGCGTGCAATCTTCGGTGAGAAAGCGTCTGATGTTAAAGACTCTTCTCTGCGCGTACCAAACGGTGTTTCCGGTACTATCATCGACGTTCAGGTCTTTACTCGCGATGGCGTAGAAAAAGACAAACGCGCGCTTGAAATCGAAGAAATGCAGCTGAAGCAGGCGAAAAAAGACCTGTCTGAAGAACTGCAGATCTTCGAAGCTGGCCTGTTTAGCCGTATCTACGCGGTGCTGGTTGCCGGTGGCGTTGAAGCTGAGAAGCTCGACAAACTGCCGCGCGATCGCTGGCTGGAACTCGGCCTGACCGACGAAGAGAAACAAAATCAGCTGGAGCAGCTGGCTGAGCAGTATGACGAACTGAAACACGAGTTCGAGAAAAAACTCGAAGCGAAACGCCGCAAAATCACCCAAGGCGACGATCTGGCACCGGGCGTGCTGAAGATTGTTAAGGTATACCTGGCCGTTAAACGCCGTATCCAGCCTGGTGACAAAATGGCAGGTCGTCACGGTAACAAAGGTGTTATCTCTAAGATCAACCCGATCGAAGATATGCCGCACGATGCTAACGGTACGCCGGTAGATATCGTACTGAACCCGCTGGGCGTACCGTCTCGTATGAACATTGGTCAGATCCTGGAAACTCACCTGGGTATGGCTGCGAAAGGTATCGGCGAGAAAATCAACGCCATGCTGAAGCAGCAGCAAGAAGTCGCCAAACTGCGCGAATTCATCCAGCGTGCTTACGATCTGGGTACTGATGTTCGTCAGAAAGTTGACCTGAATACCTTCAGTGATGAAGAAGTTCTGCGTCTGGCTGAAAACCTGAAAAAAGGTATGCCGATCGCAACGCCAGTGTTTGACGGTGCGAAAGAGTCTGAAATCAAGGAACTGTTACAGCTGGGTGGCCTGCCGACGTCTGGTCAGATTACCCTGTTCGACGGTCGTACTGGTGAGCAGTTTGAGCGCCAGGTTACCGTTGGCTATATGTACATGCTGAAACTGAACCACCTGGTTGATGACAAGATGCACGCGCGTTCTACCGGTTCTTACAGCCTGGTTACTCAGCAGCCGCTGGGTGGTAAGGCTCAGTTCGGTGGTCAGCGCTTCGGGGAGATGGAAGTGTGGGCGCTGGAAGCATATGGCGCAGCATACACCCTGCAGGAAATGCTCACCGTTAAGTCTGATGACGTCAACGGTCGTACCAAGATGTACAAAAACATCGTGGACGGCAACCATCAGATGGAACCGGGCATGCCGGAATCCTTCAACGTACTGTTGAAAGAGATTCGTTCGCTGGGTATCAACATCGAGCTGGAAGACGAGTAACTCTCGCTCAACAGGTCACTGGTGCCGGGGTAAGACCCGGCGCCAGATTGTGCTAACTCCGACGGGAGCAAATCCGTGAAAGATTTATTAAAGTTTCTGAAAGCGCAGACTAAAACCGAAGAGTTTGATGCGATCAAAATTGCGCTGGCCTCGCCAGACATGATCCGTTCATGGTCTTTTGGTGAAGTTAAAAAGCCAGAAACCATCAACTACCGTACGTTCAAGCCTGAACGTGACGGCCTTTTCTGCGCCCGTATCTTTGGGCCGGTAAAGGACTATGAGTGCCTGTGCGGTAAGTACAAGCGCCTGAAACACCGTGGTGTTATCTGCGAGAAGTGCGGCGTTGAAGTAACCCAGACTAAAGTGCGCCGTGAGCGTATGGGTCACATCGAGCTGGCGTCTCCGACTGCCCACATCTGGTTCCTGAAATCGCTGCCGTCCCGTATCGGCCTGCTGCTCGATATGCCGCTGCGTGATATCGAACGCGTACTGTACTTCGAATCATATGTGGTGATCGAAGGCGGTATGACCAATCTGGAACGTCAACAGATCCTGACTGAAGAGCAGTATCTGGACGCGCTGGAAGAGTTCGGTGACGAATTCGACGCCAAGATGGGTGCGGAAGCTATTCAGGCCCTGCTGAAAAGCATGGATCTGGAGCAAGAGTGTGAAACGCTGCGCGAAGAGCTGAACGAAACTAACTCTGAAACCAAGCGTAAGAAGCTGACCAAGCGTATCAAACTGCTGGAAGCGTTCGTTCAGTCTGGCAACAAGCCAGAATGGATGATCCTGACCGTTCTGCCGGTTCTGCCGCCAGATCTGCGTCCGCTGGTTCCGCTGGATGGTGGTCGTTTCGCAACCTCAGATCTGAACGATCTGTATCGTCGCGTGATCAACCGTAACAACCGTCTGAAACGCCTGCTGGATCTGGCTGCGCCTGACATCATCGTACGTAACGAAAAACGTATGCTGCAGGAAGCGGTAGATGCCCTGCTGGATAACGGTCGTCGTGGTCGTGCGATCACCGGTTCTAACAAACGTCCTCTGAAATCTTTGGCCGATATGATCAAAGGTAAACAGGGTCGTTTCCGTCAGAACCTGCTTGGTAAGCGTGTTGACTACTCTGGTCGTTCTGTAATCACCGTGGGTCCATACCTGCGTCTGCATCAGTGCGGTCTGCCGAAGAAAATGGCACTGGAGCTGTTCAAACCGTTCATCTACGGCAAGCTGGAACTGCGTGGCCTCGCCACCACCATCAAAGCCGCTAAGAAAATGGTTGAGCGTGAAGAAGCTGTCGTTTGGGATATCCTGGACGAAGTGATCCGCGAACACCCGGTACTGCTGAACCGTGCACCAACTCTGCACCGTTTGGGTATCCAGGCATTTGAGCCAGTGCTGATCGAAGGTAAAGCTATCCAGCTGCACCCGCTGGTTTGTGCGGCATATAACGCCGACTTCGATGGTGACCAGATGGCTGTTCACGTACCGCTGACGCTGGAAGCCCAGCTGGAAGCGCGTGCGTTGATGATGTCTACCAACAACATCCTGTCTCCGGCGAACGGCGAACCTATCATCGTTCCGTCTCAGGACGTTGTATTGGGTCTGTACTACATGACCCGTGACTGTGTTAACGCCAAAGGCGAAGGCATGGTGCTGACTGGCCCTAAAGAAGCTGAGCGTATTTACCGCGCTGGCCTGGCCTCTTTGCATGCGCGTGTTAAAGTGCGTATCACCGAATACGAAAAAGATGAAAACGGCGAGTTCGTCGCAGCCACCAGCATCAAAGACACGACCGTTGGCCGTGCTATTTTGTGGATGATCGTACCGAAAGGTCTGCCTTTCTCCATCGTCAACCAGGCGCTGGGCAAGAAAGCCATCTCTAAGATGCTGAACACCTGTTACCGTATTCTCGGTCTGAAACCGACCGTTATTTTTGCGGACCAGACGATGTACACCGGCTTTGCTTATGCAGCGCGTTCAGGTGCATCTGTTGGTATTGATGACATGGTCATCCCGGAGAAAAAATACGAGATCATCTCTGAAGCGGAAGCTGAAGTTGCTGAGATCCAGGAGCAGTTCCAGTCTGGTCTGGTAACCGCAGGCGAACGTTACAACAAAGTTATCGATATCTGGGCTGCGGCGAACGATCGTGTATCCAAAGCGATGATGGATAACCTGCAAACTGAAACCGTGATTAACCGTGACGGTGAAGAAGAGCAGCAGGTTTCTTTCAACAGCATCTACATGATGGCCGACTCCGGTGCGCGTGGTTCAGCAGCACAGATTCGTCAGCTGGCAGGTATGCGTGGTCTGATGGCGAAGCCGGATGGCTCCATCATCGAAACGCCGATCACCGCGAACTTCCGTGAAGGTCTGAACGTACTCCAGTACTTCATTTCTACGCACGGTGCGCGTAAAGGTCTGGCGGATACCGCACTGAAAACAGCGAACTCCGGTTATCTGACGCGTCGTCTGGTTGACGTTGCACAGGATCTGGTGGTCACTGAAGACGACTGTGGCACCCTGGAAGGCATCACCATGACCCCGGTTATCGAGGGTGGTGACGTTAAAGAACCGCTGCGCGATCGCGTTCTGGGCCGTGTAGCCGCTGAAGATATTCTGAAGCCGGGTACCGCTGACATTCTGGTTCCGCGTAACACGCTGCTGCACGAGCACTGGTGTGATCTGCTGGAAGAGAACTCCGTTGACTCTGTCAAAGTACGTTCAGTCGTATCCTGTAACACCGACTTTGGTGTTTGTGCGCACTGCTATGGTCGTGACCTGGCGCGTGGCCACATCATCAACAAAGGTGAAGCAATCGGCGTTATCGCGGCACAGTCCATCGGTGAGCCGGGTACACAGCTGACGATGCGTACGTTCCACATCGGTGGTGCGGCATCGCGTGCGGCTGCTGAATCCAGCATCCAGGTGAAAAACAAAGGTAGCATCCGTCTGAGCAATGCGAAGTCGGTTGTAAACTCTGCCGGTAAGCTGGTAGTGACCTCCCGTAACACCGAGCTGAAACTGATCGACGAATTTGGTCGTACCAAAGAAAGCTATAAAGTGCCTTACGGTGCTGTTATGGGTAAAGGCGATGGCGAGCAGGTTGCTGGCGGTGAAACCGTTGCAAACTGGGATCCGCATACCATGCCAGTTATCACCGAAGTAGCAGGTTTCATTCGTTTTACTGACATGATTGATGGTCAGACCATCACCCGTCAGACCGACGAATTAACCGGTCTTTCTTCGCTGGTGGTTCTGGACTCTGCGGAACGTACCGCAGGTGGTAAAGATCTGCGTCCGGCGCTGAAAATTGTTGATGCCAACGGTAACGATGTTCTGATCCCAGGTACCGATATGCCTGCGCAGTACTTCCTGCCGGGTAAAGCGATTGTCCAGCTTGAAGATGGTATTCAGATCGGTGCAGGTGATGCTCTGGCGCGTATTCCTCAGGAATCCAGCGGTACTAAAGATATCACCGGTGGTCTGCCGCGCGTTGCGGATCTGTTCGAAGCACGTCGTCCGAAAGAGCCGGCAATTCTGGCGGAAATCAGCGGCATCATTTCCTTCGGTAAAGAAACCAAAGGCAAACGTCGTCTGGTTATCACTCCGTTAGACGGCAGCGATCCGTACGAAGAGATGATCCCGAAATGGCGTCAGCTCAACGTGTTTGAAGGTGAACGTGTAGAACGTGGTGACGTGGTTTCCGATGGTCCAGAAGCACCGCACGACATTCTGCGTCTTCGTGGCGTACACGCGGTAACGCGTTACATCACCAACGAAGTACAGGACGTTTACCGTCTGCAGGGCGTTAAGATTAACGATAAGCACATTGAAGTTATCGTTCGTCAGATGCTGCGTAAAGCAACCATCGATAATGCGGGCAGCTCCGACTTCCTGGAAGGCGAGCAGGTTGAATACTCTCGCGTCAAGATTGCTAACCGCGATCTGGAAGCGAATGGCAAAATCGCAGCGACCTATGCTCGCGATCTGCTGGGTATCACCAAAGCGTCTCTGGCAACCGAGTCCTTCATTTCTGCTGCATCGTTCCAGGAAACGACTCGTGTCCTGACCGAAGCTGCGGTTGCAGGTAAACGCGATGAACTGCGCGGTCTGAAAGAGAACGTTATCGTGGGTCGTCTGATCCCGGCCGGTACCGGTTATGCGTATCACCAGGATCGTATGCGTCGTCGCGCAGCAGGCGAACAGCCAGCTGCACCTCAGGTGACTGCGGAAGATGCATCTGCGAGCCTGGCAGAACTGCTGAATGCAGGTCTGGGCGGTTCTGACAAAAACTAAGAGCCTACGCCTGGTGTGTTTACACATCAGACATGACCTCTGACAAAACAGCCAGCTTTGCTGGCTGTTTTTTTATATGCTGGCAGCGGAATATTCGTAAGGAGATGCGTTTGTGAGCAGAAAGGTCAGATACGTAAGCATCATTATTATTATTTCAGGTCTTTTAGCGGCCCTGTTGATGCACTATTTTTATTCATTCGATCAGCAGCAATTTTGCTTTTTTGGTAAGCAGACCTCTTACCATAGCGATACCGAACACAGCTACTGGGTCAACAAAGGTACTCAGCACAGTAATATTCCTCGCACAATTAAAAGCTGTCAGAAAGAGTCTGACGGTGCGGGCGATCTCATGTTCTCTTTATATGAAAATCTGTGCCGTGACGGACAGTTCTCAGACAAACTCAAGCCGCAGGCCAGAACTATCGTACAGACGTATTTTTCTGATTTTTCAAATAATTTAATAGATGACGATGGGCGAAGAAAGAATTTGCAGGGTTCCGACGAGGATATTTTCCGACGATTTATGAGTATGGGCGATCCCTCACAAACGTCGAAATCCTTTACTGAAGCATGCAGATATTTTGCACCCCGTAACGGCGTTCGTGAAGCCCGGCCCTGGGTGGTAATCAGCGTTGCATTTTATAGCGATCGTACATTTAGCCAATGTATGACAGAGCATAATCTTGTCAAAAAAATACCTGACGTTAAATACAGCTACTGTAAGGGAATAGGGTGGTAACGCTGAGAAGAGCAAGCCTGTTCAACATAATGGATCAGGCTTGTATCCTGGATTAACTGACCAGCGGCAATCGACGATATATTTCTATCATATCGCCAGCGAGATCCTGAATCACCATGGCATTCATAAGATGATCCTGCGAATGAACCGTGATCAGATTAACCGGTAATTTACCCACGCCTTCATCAAGTCCAATGAGCTGGGTCTGGATTTTATGCGCATGTTTAACATATTCGCGGGATTCATCCATTGCCTGTTCAGCAGCGGTGAAATCGCCTTTTCGGGCCAGTTGCAGCGCCATCAGCGCCTGGCTACGTGCTGCGCCAGCGTTGACCAACAGCTCCATAATGATGGTTTCTAAATCTTCCACAGCATTACTCCATTAGCTTGAGGGCTTTCTCAAGTACGACATCACCTTTCATCATGCCGTAATCCATCATATCAATCACTGCGACCTTTTTGCCCAGCGGATCGGCTTGTGCCTGCAGTTTTGCCTGCTCGTATTTGACCTGCGGCCCGAGCAAAACAATATCAGCATCAGCAATGTTGTCATTGAATTCAGCGACTGGCACAGCTTTGATCGACACTTCGACCCCTTTCTTCTGAGCTGCATCCTTCATACGTTGAACTAACATGCTGGTGGACATACCTGCTGCGCAGCATAAAACGATGTTCTTCATAACTAGCCCTCAATGTTCCTTGGTACGTAATCATTATCCTTTGCAGACGACGCAGACAACGTTTTTGCATTGAATGTGTGTAAGGCATCACAAAGAAAGCATGAAAATGCTGAAACCGGTTACATTTAGCCATCGTGATGATGACCGGCCTTTCCCCAGTGATTCACCAGGTATTAAAAGTCAGATTGCACTTAAATGTGCCTTCTATCACAAAACACGTTTAATTCTGTCTGTTCGAATTTCCAGTCATTGACACCAAAAGCGGGCATAAATACTATTGGACTCTAGTGGTATATACCACTTAACGAATGGCTGCACAGTGAGAACCATATGAATAAATTCACTGAAGTAATGGAAAGGAAGTTATTGCCGTTGGCAATGAAAATAGAAAGTAACGATTATCTTTCTGCCATCAAAGATGGTTTTATCAGGATTATGCCGTTCCTGATCATCGGATCTTTTTTTCTGCTGATCGCCAATCTGCCGTTTCCAGGTTATGCGGAATTTATCGTCTCTATTTTTGGTGATAAATTTATAGGTCAGCTCAATTATATTCTTGATGCTACTTATTCCATTATGGCGTTGTTAGTGGTTGTCAGTATCAGTATTAGTATGGCGAAGCGCTGGCAGTTGAATGAGGTATCCTGCGCGTTAATTTCATTAGTTAGCTTTATGATTATTACGCCCTACAAACTTCCGCAAACTGACGGCGCGATAATCACTGATGTCATCCCGGTTTTTGCTCTCGGCGCTCAGGGATTATTTCTGTCGATTATCGTTACGCTGATGGCGGTCAGGCTTTACCGCCTGTTCAGCCATCGCCGATTAATGATTTCGATGCCTGACAGTGTGCCTCCGGCGGTGGCGAATAGCTTTAGCTCTCTTATTCCCTCTTTGCTCATCGTGCTGGTGTTCTGGCTCATACGGCTGTTTTTCGAATCTACCGCATACGGTACCGTTCAGGAGATGATTTTCTTGGTCCTGCAGGCACCAATGATGAAGCTGGGTAACACGCTGCCTTCACAGATGATCGCCGAGTTTTTCATCAGTTTCTTTTGGTTTTTCGGTTTACACGGCGACTCTATTGTGACGGCGATCATGGGGCCAATCTGGCGATCGCTGACACTGGAAAATTTGCAGGCCATGAAAGCAGGGTTGCCGCCAGGCAATATTATTACGCAGCAGTTCCGCGATGTATTCCTGATTTGCGGTGGTACCGGTTTTACGCTGGCAATGCTTCTGGTTATGTTATTACGGGCTAAAAGTAAGCGAATGCGTGAAATCGCTAAATTAGCCACCCCGGCAGCGATATTTAATATTAACGAGCCTATTATTTTTGGCGTGCCCATTGCCTTAAATCCGGTGCTGCTCATACCGTTTATTATCGTACCGGTAGTACTGTGTGTCATTACTTACAGTGCCATGGCCAGCGGATTTCTGCCGCTAACATCCGGAATTGAAATTCCATGGACGACACCAATTTTTATTAGCGGATTTTTAATCTGCGGATGGAAAGGCATTTTATTCCAGGCAATTAATCTTATTGTGGCGATGACAATTTATTATCCCTTTGTGATGACTCTCGACCGACAATACCTGCGCGATGAATCTGACTACGCCGCAAAAAGCGCTGATGAATCATTGGTAACAGAAAAGTAAAAGGATCGCATGATGAATAAGAAACTCAAGATCGTGACCATCGGCGGCGGTAGTTCCTATACGCCAGAAATTATTGAAGGTTTTATTCAGCGCCATCATGAATTACCGATCGGTGAGATTTGGCTGGTCGATGTAGAGGCCGGGCGCGAAAAACTTGAAATCGTGGGTAATCTGGCAAAAAGGATGGTGGAGGCGGCAGGAATCGACTGTCAGATCCACCTGACGCTCGACCGGCGGGAGGCGCTAAAAGATGCGGATTTCGTCACTACTCAGCTACGTGTCGGGCAGCTGGATGCCCGAATTAAAGACGAACGTATTCCGCTTTCTCATGGACTGATTGGTCAGGAAACGAATGGTGCAGGTGGGTTGGCTAAAGCGCTGCGTACTATTCCGGTGATCCTGGATATCTGTCGGGATATGGAAGCATTATGCCCTGATGCATGGCTTATCAACTTTACTAATCCAAGCGGTATTGTTACGGAAGCTGTTATTAAACATAGCCGGATTAAATGCGTCGGCCTGTGCAATCTCTCCCAGTCGATGCAGCGCATGGTGGCGGAAATTCTGGGCGTAGATAAATCCCGCTTTTTGCTACAACTGGTGGGCCTGAATCACTTCCTGTACGGCACGCATGTCTATATGGACGGAAAAGATGTCATGCCTGAGGTGCTGAAGAACCTGCGTTATGACAGCGCGCATAAGCCAAAAAATATCCCGGATATTCCGTGGCTCCAGGCGCAAATCCAGCATCTGGGAGTCATTCCCTGCCCGTATCACCAGTATTACTACACCACCAGCGACGTGCTGGATAAGCAACTGCAGGAATATAAAGAGCACGGTACGCGCGGGGAAGTGGTCAAAGCCGTCGAGCATGAACTGTTCGAGCTGTATAAAAATCCCGATCTGCATGAAAAACCGAAGCAGCTTGAGCAACGCGGAGGGGCGTACTACTCCGAAGCCGCCTGCGAACTGATCAGCGCCATCTATAACGATAAAAATTTGTTGATGACGGTAAACGTGCGTAATAACGGCGCGATCCGCTCCTTACCTGATAACGTCGCGATTGAAACCACCTGTGTTATTGGCCGCTACGGAGCCATCCCGTTAAATAACGATCCGCTGCCTTCTACGGTTTCCGGCCTGGTGTCAGTCATGAAATCCTGGGAGGAGATGGCGGTTGAGGCAGCGGTAACCGGAAGTTATGGCGCAGCATTACAGGCGCTGACCCTGAATCCGCTGGTGCCGTCGGGTAAAGTTGCAAAGCAGGTGCTGGATGAATTGCTCGATGCGCATCGCGACTATCTACCGCAGTTTTTCAGGACGTAAGCACTTTACGGCTGCGCATACGGAACAGATCGCCACGGTTATAGCTCCATGAATAGTTAAATACCGTGCCATCAGCCAGCCACGTGCGCTCCTTAATGTGCAACATTGCGGAGTTGACCGGGATACTCAGAAGTTTGGCCATTTCAGCATTAAACAGGCTGGCGGCGACTTCTGTATCCGTCCCGCCGATTTTTTGCCGGCAGCTTTTTTCAATGAACGAATACAGCGAGTGATGCTGGAGGGTGTCATCGTCAATGTTGGCAACGATTGCCAGCGGGATATAACTGTCTTCAATCAGCGCGGGAACATCGTCAAAAAGTCGTACGCGGCGGATCGCATGCACCGGTTCGTCAGCCGATAGCCCGAACTGGCTGGCGAGATAGTCTCCGGCGGGTTGCTGCACATGGTAGATCAGCTGGCTGGTGATGGTGGTTTTTTCACTAAGCTCCTGCGTTACGCCCAGGGCGCCGTTTTTCCCTTCGGGATTAAGCAGATAAACCGGCGGCGCAAATGTGCGGCAAACAAACGTGCCTTTGCCAACGATTTTTTTGACCAGCCCCTCCTGTTCCATATGGGCAATGGCTTTTTGCACCGTTGCACGCGTGACCTGGTACGTCTCTGCCAGTTCACGCTCAGAGGGGATCAGAGAGCCAACAGGATACTTCTGGTTTTGAATATCACGCCTTAGCGTGTCGCGGATCAGAACATAGACTGGCTTCATGGCGGTCCCGGAAAAGAGGCAATAAAAGGGCTGGCACTGGGATGCTAATGCACAACTTCTGCCAGACGCAAGAACAACACATTTTGGGAAATTATTATGCTGAATCATAACGAAAGCTGGTGGCAGGAGAAAGGTGCGGCGTTAACGGCCGCCGTAATAGTGGATCAGCCTCGCCTGTGGCAGGAGGGCTTTGCGAAGGTCAGCGCCAGCCGCCCGGCTGTTGATACCTTCTGGCAGCAGTGCGATGCAAACAGCCGTATTGTTATCACCGGCGCGGGGTCGTCTTTACTGGCAGCACAGGCCAGTATCAACTGGTTGCGCAGCGTGTTATCCCGCCCGGTCGAGGTGATCCCGGCGACGGATCTGGTCCTGGCTCCCGAGCTGGCCGGGCAGAAAATGATTCTGGTATCGGTGAGCAGTTCCGGTAATACCCCGGAAACCGTCAGGGCAGTGGAACAACAGCTCGCTGCTCATCCGGGGACGCCTCATCTCGCCATTACGAATAATGCACAAAGTCGTCTGGCGCAGCTCGCCAGCCAGCAGCCGGGCGGTTTGTTTATTCCCGTACCGGAAGGCACCTCCAACGGGAGCTTTGCCGCGACGGCCGAATTTACCGTGCCCATGTGGTATATCATGCTGTTACTGGCACCGGCCCAATGGCCGGAGCTGGAGCGCGTGTTACCGGTGCTTCAGCGGGGCATAAGCGGGTTTCTGAATAATTATGCCGGGGACATCGAACAATGGGCTGCCCAGCCGCGAGATAATATCATTGCGCTGGGTGCGTTATCCCTGAAGGCCATCGCCTGTGAAACCAGTCTTAAACTGCTGGAGATGGGCAACGGCAGCATTATGACGGCCTGGCACGCAATGCTGGAGTTTCGCCACGGTCCAAAACTGGCGGTGAACCGCGATGCGACCGTGGTGGGCTATATTGCCGCACGTCCTGAAATTCGCCGTTACGATCTGGATATGATGGCGGAACTGACCAGTGAATGCAGCCCGGCGGCGCAAATTATCGGTATTGGTCACGATGCGCTTCCTGCCGACCACCAGGTGTGCGATCGCTATTATCATTTTGCGTGCCCGGAGCTGGCGCATTATCACGAGTCATTTTGCGCCATCTTATATGTTGTTTTTGCCCAAGTTGCGGGGCTGTACCGTGCGATTGCACTTGGCGTTACGCCGGATAATCCTTCCTCTGACGGTAAAGTGGCAAAAGTAGCGAAAGTCACCGTGTATTAAGAAAGGGGCAGGGCGGTGAGAGGAACGTGTGCCGCCCTGGTCAGCGTCCTTTGCTGACGAAATAAGCGTATCGCGTCGGGAAAAAAGAGTCGACTTCCCGACGCAAGCTTTGCGAGACGCTACGGATGCTTTTTTACTTGCCGACATCGCGTTGCGTTACTCTTGCGAGGCGCGTCCCAGATAATGCTCCCAGTCTTTCCATACCGGCTGCAAACCGCGCGCGGCAAGCGCATCGGCAACCTCCTGCGGACGACGCCCGTCGTGAGGCGCAAATTGTTCCAGCTCGGGATGATGATCGGCATAGCCACCGGGCTGGGTGCTGGAAAACGCGCTGACGTTATTAATCGCCAGCGGGATCACCCGGTCGCGGAACCAGGGGGATTCACGGGTCGATAGCGACAGTTCACTTTCCGGGGCCAGCAGCCGAAATGCGCAGATAGTTTGTACCAGTTGACGTTCATCCATAATTGATGCCGGTTCAATACCGCCCGCACAGGGCCGCAGGCGCGGAAACGAGATGGAGTAGCGACTCTGCCAGTAGTGCTGCTGTAGCCACAATAAATGCTCCGCGACCATGTAGCAGTCCACGCGCCAGCTGTCGGACAGTCCAATGAGCGCACCGAGGCCGATCTTGTCGATCCCGGCGCGGCCGAGACGATCTGCCGTTTCCAGCCGCCAGAAGAAATCCTGTTTTTTGCCTTTCAGATGGTGCCGGGCATATTCTCCTTCGTGGTACGTTTCCTGGTAAACCATTACCCCATCCAGACCGAGCGTTTTCAGTTCCGCATATTCAGCCTGCGCCAGAGGCTGCACTTCCATCTGTAATGAGGCGAAACGGCGACGAATAGCGGGCAAATGGCGACGAAAATAGTCCATGCCGACGCTACCCTGATGTTCACCCGTCACCAGCAGTACATGCTCAAACCCCAGTGACTGGATCGCCTCGCACTCGCGAGCGATTTCCGTTTCATCCAGCGTTTTACGTTTGATCCGGTTGCTCATGGAGAAACCGCAGTAAGTGCAGTCATTGGCACACAGATTGGAGAGATACAGCGGAACGTAAAAGCTTACCGTATTGCCAAACCGTTGGCGCGTCAGGCGCTGCGCTCGTTGGGCCAGCGGTTCGAGAAAGTGGCTGGCAGCCGGGGAGAGCAGCGCCATCATATCGTCCCGCGTGAGGCGCGTGGCGTTGAGTGCCTTTGCCACGTCAGCCGACGTTTTAGCGTTGATACGCAAACGTATGTCGTCCCAGTCCAGCGTGTGCCAGTGGTCGCTGAATGTCTTCATATACCGCTCTCCAGAAAGCCGGTCAGTGGGCTGGTGGCGACCGCATGACGGTTGCGCGCGCCGGGTATGGCCTGGCGTGCCAGTAAGCCTGCCTCGACGGCCAGACGAAACGCATTCGCCATCATCACCGGATCGTCCGCGACCGCAATGGCGGTATTAACCAGTACCGCATCGGCTCCCATTTCCAGCGCCTGCGCGGCATGACTTGGCGCACCAATGCCGGCATCAACCACCACCGGCACGGTCGCCTGTTCAATGATAATCTCCAGCATGGCGCGGGTTTCCAGCCCCTGATTAGAGCCAATCGGCGCGCCAAGCGGCATGACCGCCGCACAGCCAACCTCTTCCAGCCGTTTACACAGGACCGGATCGGCTCCGCAGTAGGGCAAAACAATAAACCCCTCCCGGACCAGCGCCCTGGCTGCGTTAAGTGTTTCAATTGGGTCCGGCAGGAGCCAGCGTACATCGGGATGGATCTCCAGTTTCAGCCAGCGGGTACCCAGCGCCTCGCGGGCCAGTCGGGCGGCAAATATCGCTTCTTCAGCGGTTTTAGCCCCGGAGGTATTAGGCAATAACGTCACGTCGGCCTCCCGTAACGGCGCGAGGATCGCATCATTATGCTGACGCAAATCGACACGTTTCATCGCCAGCGTCACCAGTTGACTGCCGGAGGCGCGGATCGCCTCTGCCATCAGGTGTGATGAAGCGAATTTTCCGGTACCGGTAAACAGGTGCGAATCAAATGTTTTATCTGCAATACGTAGCATCTCAGCCTCCGGCAATAACCTGAAAAAGCAGGACCCGATCGCCGTCCTGCACCCGGTGGTATTCCCAGCGCTCACGCGGCAGGATCTGTTGATTGAGCGCCAGCGCCACGCCCGGTTTGAGCTGTTCGAGCTGCGCGAGCAGGGCTGACACGGTGAGGTTATCGGCACAGTGCATCGGCTCATCGTTAAACAGGATTTGCATGATGTTCTCCACAGACCGGGCAATCGCTGGCGCGATGCAGGATCAGACTGCGCCAGCGATTGGCTTTGGCATCAAACAGCCGTAATTCACCGGGCTGGCTGTGAATGCCGCTCAATAACTTGATTGCCTCCAGCGCCTGTAGCGAACCCATTACGCCGACCACCGGACCCATTACGCCTGCGGTGCGGCAGTTGCGCTCTGGCTCCTGTTCGTCAGGCCACAGGCAGCGGTAGCAGCCGTGAGTCCACGGCGGCGTCAGGACCATAAGCTGACCGCCAAAGCCGACGGCGCTGGCGGTGATCAGCGGCGTACTGGTCTTCACACAGGCAGCGTTGATGGCCTGACGTGTCGCCATAGTATCGGTACAGTCAAGCACAACGTCGGCCCCGGCAACCGCACGGTTCAAATCCTCGCCGCTGAGCCGCTGTTCAAGCGTCACCAGCGCAATATCAGGATTAAGCTGCGACAAACGTTGCCGCGTTGCCTGCACTTTTGGGCGGGCGATATCGTCGGTCGTAAACGCAATTTGCCGCTGAAGATTACTGAGATGAACCTCATCGTCGTCGGCCAGTACCAGGGTGCCGACGCCCGCGCCTGCCAGGTAAAGCGCAGCAGGCGCACCTAAACCGCCCAGTCCGACAATGAGTACCCGACTGTTGAGTAATTTTTGCTGACCGTCGATGGCAATATCATCCAGCATGATTTGTCGGCTGTAGCGCATGAAATCACGATCGTTCATCGCCAGCCCCCGCAATATTAAGAAGTTGAACGGTCGCCGCCTGCCAGTCATCCGCCCGGGTAATGGCGCTGACAACGGCGATACTGCCCACGCCGGTTGCCAGCACATCAGGCGCGCGTGCAAGGCTGATGCCGCCAATGGCGACCGTTGGGTAATTACCCAGCCGTGCAACGTGGCGCGTCAGCTGCTCCAGCCCCTGGGGGGCAGAAGGCATCTGTTTGGTTTGCGTCGGGAAGACGTGACCGAGTGCGATATAAGAGGGCCGTGCCGCCAGTGCAATATCCATTTCCATATCATCATGCGTCGAGACGCCAAGGCGTAATCCGGCGTTCTGGATAGCTTTCAGATCGGTCGTTTCTAAATCTTCCTGCCCCAGATGCACACCGTAAGCATGATGTTTGATCGCCAGTTGCCAGTAATCATTAATAAATAGCCGGGCGTGATAGCGCTGGCCCAGTGCGATAGCTGCGACAACATCCGCTTCAACATCTTCATTTCGCTTATCTTTAATGCGCAGTTGTAGCGTGCGCACGCCCGTTTCCAGCAGGCGCGCGGTCCATTCCACGCTATCGACTACCGGATATAGCCCCAGGCGCAAAGGGACGGGAGGAAAATCAGGTTGATAACTCATAACTCCTCCTGGCGCAGATAGATTTCGCTGCCTCTGGCGCGAAAGCGATCGGACATCTGTGACATGCCGGATTCCCTGTCCTGCTTCGTGGCATAATCACGAACTTCCTGGCTGATTTTCATTGAGCAGAATTTAGGCCCGCACATTGAGCAGAAGTGGGCGACTTTGCCGGATTCCTGCGGCAGCGTTTCATCGTGATAGGCGCGGGCAGTAAACGGGTCAAGGGCCAGGTTAAACTGATCTTCCCAGCGAAATTCAAAGCGCGCTTTTGACATCGCGTTGTCGCGGATTTGCGCCCCGGGATGGCCTTTCGCCAGATCGGCAGCGTGGGCGGCGATTTTATAGGTTATCAGGCCCTGTTTAACGTCTTCTTTGTTTGGCAGGCCCAGATGTTCCTTTGGCGTTACGTAGCACAGCATTGCGCAGCCAAACCAGCCGATCATTGCCGCGCCGATACCTGAGGTGAAATGGTCGTAACCTGGTGCAATATCAGTGGTGAGCGGCCCCAGCGTATAGAAGGGCGCTTCGTGACAGTGCTCCAGCTCCTCGGTCATATTGCGGCGGATCATCTGCATTGGCACGTGGCCGGGACCTTCGATCATTACCTGAACGTCATATTCCCAGGCGATTTTAGTCAGCTCGCCCAGGGTATGAAGCTCCGCAAATTGCGCCTCGTCATTTGCATCCTGAATAGAGCCGGGGCGCAGGCCGTCGCCGAGCGAGAGCGATACGTCGTAGGCGGCGCAGATTTCGCAGATGTCACGAAAGCGTTCGTAGAGGAAGTTTTCCTGATGATGAGACAGGCACCATTTCGCCATGATGGAGCCGCCGCGCGAGACAATACCGGTCAGACGTTTGGCCGTCATCGGCACGTAGCGCAGCAGGACACCGGCGTGGATGGTGAAATAATCCACGCCCTGTTCGGCCTGCTCCAGCAGCGTATCGCGAAACGCATCCCAGGTCAGCGCTTCCGCGATACCATTGACCTTCTCCAGTGCCTGATAGATTGGCACCGTGCCGACAGGCACCGGGCTATTACGCAGGATCCATTCACGGGTCTCATGGATATAGCGTCCGGTAGAGAGATCCATGATCGTATCCGCCCCCCAGCGCGTTGACCACACCAGCTTTTCCACTTCTTCTTCAATTGACGACGTCACTGCCGAATTGCCGATATTGGCGTTCACTTTGACCAGGAAGTTACGCCCGATAATCATGGGTTCGGATTCTGGATGATTAATGTTGGCAGGAATAATGGCGCGTCCGGCGGCCACTTCATCACGCACAAATTCTGGCGTAATATTTTCTGGCAGAGAGGCGCCAAAACCGTAGCCTGGATGCTGCTGGCGCAGTACTTCACTGCGAATACGCTCCCGGCCCATATTTTCACGAATGGCGATAAACTCCATTTCCGGCGTGACAATGCCCTGGCGCGCATAATGCAGCTGGGTGACACGTTTTCCAGGTTTAGCCCGTTTTGGGGTTAAAAGACCGGTAAAGCGCAGATGATCCAGGCCATCATCGGCCAGTCGTGCTTTGGTATACGTCGAGCTACGATCGGTTAAGTCTTCGCAGTTATGACGCTCATCAATCCAGGCCTGACGCAATTTTGCCAGCCCCTGCTGAACATCGATTTTTATCTGCGGATCGCCATACGGGCCAGACGTGTCATACACCGGTACGGCCTCATTTTGTTCAACTTGCGGCTGGTCTTTGCTGCCGCCGATAAGCGTCGGGCTAAGCTGGATTTCCCGCATCGGAACACGCAGGTCAGGTCGGGAGCCGGTGATATAAATACGCGTTGAATTAGGGAACGCCGTGCCTTCCAGCGTGTTGATAAAGTGTTGGGCGTGTTCGCGTTGTTCGCGACGGGTTAATGTAGATGCAGACATAGCTCATTCCAGAAAGTAAGGAGATGGCTTGTCAGACGACGGATGGAGTAATGGATAGACTTTGCCTGTAACGGCTGCGTCAACAGCAGAATTACTCTTGTTCCCTTCGCAGGTATTAGCCTGATCAGGTTCCGCGGATCCCGAATTAACGGTCTCAGCCAGTGCTTTCGCACAGGGCACTCCGACAAGATGTAACCCCTCGTAAGAGGGGCAATAGGGTTAACTTACGCGCTAAAAATTAATAACTCAAGCCGGGCGCGCAATATTCGTTTCGTCGTTGGCGCTTTCTTTGAGATTGTTATCGAAGGCCAGCTGGATCAACTTGTCTTCCAGGGTAAAGCGGGCAGCAAGCGATTCGCCGATCCCGGAAAGTGCCTGCTGAAATTCAAGATAGTTATCATGGTCGATGGCGTTTTCCAGGCTGGAATCATAGTAGCCCATGATGGTTTCTGTATTTTCTTCCAGCAATGGGTAAATTTTAGTGGCGGCGATAAGTGGGCTTACCCCTTCCATTCCGCTAATAATGCGTTCATAAATACTAAAATGACCGGCTGAAAGATACTCAACCAGGTTATGACAGAAGTTGTCGAGTGCTGTCTCATCAAGCTGGGTTACCGATTCTTTGCCAGGCTTAAGACCAACAAGATTGTAGTAAGTCACTAACAGCTGCTTGCGCACCTGTAGCCAGCGATCGACGAGTTCATTACTTCCTCCAACGCGCTCCGTCAGTCTTTCCAGGTGGTTTAGCATAAATGACCCCATAAAATTAAGATTAGAAAAATTGTTCACTAAAAATGTAAAAATATTGTTATCAACATGCCAGTGAAGCTAAGGTTGTGCAAGTGATTATGGTCCATATTATAGATAAGTCAGATCGCGGCTGGTGGATAGTCAGCCATGAACAAAAATTATGGCTGCCCGCCGGAGAATTACCACATGGTGAGGCAGGAAATTTTGATCTTGTGGGCCAGAGCGCAATGCATATTGGCGAATGGCAGGGCGAGCCGGTCTGGCTGGTCCGGCAGCCTCGTCATCGGGAGATGGGATCGGTGCGCCAGCTTCTCACCCAGGAGGCCGGTTTATTTCAGCTTGCCGGCCGTGGCGTCCAGCTTGCCGAATTTTACCGCTCTCACCAATTCTGCGGCTATTGTGGCCATCCTATGCACCCCAGTAAGACCGAATGGGCGATGCTGTGTAGCCACTGCCGTGAACGTTATTACCCGCAGATAGCACCGTGCATTATTGTCGCTATTCGTCGTGGAGATTCCATCCTGCTGGCCCAGCATACGCGGCATCGTAACGGTGTTTACACCGTACTGGCCGGATTTACCGAAGTGGGCGAAACGCTCGAGCAAACCGTCGCCCGTGAAGTGATGGAAGAGAGCGGTATCACCGTGAAGAATGTGCGCTATGTAACCTCTCAGCCGTGGCCTTTTCCGCAGTCGCTGATGACCGCGTTTATGGCGGAGTACGACAGCGGCGACATTGTCATTGATACCAAAGAACTGCTGGATGCGGGCTGGTATCGCTACGATAACCTGCCTTTGTTACCGGAGCCAGGAACCGTTGCACGACGCCTGATTGAAGATACCGTGGCATTGTGTCGGGCAGATGACGCGTAATTTCTTATATACTGTCGGGCAAACGTAAAAGGAAATCATGATGACCGAATTGAAGAACGATCGTTACCTGCGCGCGCTACAGCGTCAGCCTGTAGATGTCACCCCTGTCTGGATGATGAGGCAGGCCGGGCGTTATTTGCCGGAATATAAAGCGACACGCGCTCAGGCGGGTGATTTCATGTCGCTGTGTAAAAATGCCGAGCTGGCGTGCGAAGTTACCTTACAACCGCTGCGCCGCTACGCGCTGGATGCGGCGATCCTCTTCTCGGACATCCTGACCATTCCGGATGCTATGGGACTGGGGCTTTACTTCGAAACGGGCGAAGGCCCGCGCTTTACCTCTCCCATTACCTGTAAAGCCGATGTCGATAAACTGCCCATCCCCGATCCTGAAATGGAACTGGGCTATGTAATGAACGCCGTGCGCACGATCCGTCGTGAACTAAAAGGCGAGGTGCCGCTGATTGGATTCTCCGGCAGCCCATGGACGCTGGCGACCTATATGGTCGAAGGCGGCAGTAGCAAAGCGTTTACCGTCATCAAAAAGATGATGTATGCCGAGCCACAAACCCTGCACACGCTGCTGGAGAAGCTGGCGAAAAGCGTCACGCTGTATCTGAACGCGCAAATCCGCGCAGGCGCACAATCAGTGATGATTTTTGACACCTGGGGCGGAGTGCTGACCGGGCGCGATTACCAGCAGTTCTCGCTTTACTACATGCATAAAATCGTCGATGGCCTGCTACGTGAAAACGAAGGTCGCCGTGTGCCGGTAACGCTGTTCACCAAGGGCGGCGGTCAGTGGCTGGAAGCGATTGCCGAAACCGGCTGTGATGCGCTGGGCCTTGACTGGACGACAGATATCGCCGACGCCCGTCGTCGTATCGGCCACAAAGTGGCTTTACAGGGCAATATGGACCCTTCCATGCTGTATGCCGCGCCTGAACGCATTGAAGAAGAAGTGGCGACTATACTTGCCGGTTTCGGCCACGGTGAAGGCCACGTCTTCAATCTTGGTCACGGCATTCATCAGGATGTCCCCCCGGAACATGCAGGCGTATTTGTTGAGGCGGTTCATCGTCTCTCTGCGCCTTACCATTCGTAAGGAGTTGTTATGGATCTGGCATCGCTACGTGCGCAACAATTAGAACTGGCCTCTTCCGTGATCCGCGAGGATCGTCTGGACTGCGATCCGCCACAGTTGATCGCCGGAGCAGATGTCGGATTTGAGCAGGGCGGCGAGGTGACGCGCGCGGCAATGGTTCTGCTGAAATACCCGTCGCTGGAGCTGGTTGAACACCGGATTGCCCGTATTCCAACCACCATGCCGTACATTCCCGGGTTTCTCTCATTTCGTGAGTATCCAGCATTGATGGCGGCGTGGGAGATGCTTTCGCAGAAGCCTGATTTGTTGTTCGTTGATGGCCACGGTATTTCTCATCCTCGCCGGCTGGGCGTTGCCAGCCATTTTGGCCTGCTGGTGGATGTGCCAACCATTGGCGTGGCGAAAAAACGGCTATGTGGCAAATTCGAACCGCTTTCTGACGAGCCGGGCGCGCTGGCTCCGCTGATGGATAAAGGTGAGCAGCTCGCCTGGGTCTGGCGCAGCAAAGCGCGCTGTAATCCGCTGTTTGTGGCAACCGGGCACCGGATCAGTACGGATACCGCGCTGGCGTGGGTGCAGCGCTGTATGAAGGGGTATCGCCTGCCTGAACCCACCCGCTGGGCCGATGCGGTCGCATCACGGCGCACGGCCTTTGTGCGATGGCAGGAAATTAACGGCTGATTCAGGTAAACTGCGGCTAATTATCGAACTTGAGATCTTATCATGCTACAAAACCCGATCCATCTACGGCTGGAGAAGCTGGAAAGCTGGCAGCACACGACCTTCATGGCCTGCCTGTGCGAGCGTATGTATCCAAACTACGCCATGTTCTGTCAGCAAACGGAGTTCGCCGACCCTCAGCTTTACCGCCGTATTGTTGACCTGATCTGGGAAACGCTGACGGTAAAAGATGCGAAAGTGAACTTTGATAGCCAGCTGGAAAAACTGGAAGCGGCAATTCCTTCTGCTGACGACTATGATTTTTACGGCGTCTATCCGGCAATCGATGCCTGTGTGGCGTTGAGTGAACTCGTTCATTCTCGTCTGAGCGGTGAAACGCTGGAACATGCTATTGAAGTCAGTAAAGCGTCTATTACCACTGTCGCCATGCTGGAAATGTCTCAGGCGGGTCGGGAAATGACCGATGAAGAGTTGAAGCTGAACCCCGCTGTTGAGCAAGAATGGGACATTCAGTGGGAGATTTTCCGCCTTCTGGCCGACTGCGAAGAACGCGACGTGGAACTGATAAAAGGGCTGCGTGCGGATCTGCGAGAGGCGGGTGAAAGCAATATCGGTATAAATTTGCAGCAATGAGAGCATAAAACGTGATTTAACGCCTGAATTGTCATGCCTGGAGGCTTCCCATTAGCCCCCCGTCTGGTCTACATTTGGAGGGCGAAAAAAAGTGGCTATCGGTGCGTGTATGCAGGAGAGTGCTTTTCAGGCATTTCCGTCGCACTCGGTGCTTAGCAAGCGATAAACACATTGTAAGGATAACTTATGAACAAGACTCAATTAATTGATGTAATTGCGGACAAAGCCGATCTGTCTAAAGCACAGGCAAAAGCTGCTCTGGAATCCACCCTGGCTGCAATTACTGAGTCTCTGAAAGAAGGTGATGCTGTACAACTGGTTGGTTTCGGTACCTTTAAGGTAAACCACCGCGCTGAGCGTACTGGCCGCAACCCGCAGACCGGTAATGAGATCAAAATTGCCGCGGCTAACGTACCGGCGTTTGTCTCTGGTAAAGCTCTGAAAGACGCAGTTAAGTAATATTGCGTGACAGCGAACAGTTTTAACGAAGGGGCGTTCTCGCCCCTTTTGTCTGTCCGGCGTCGATTATCGACGCTGGCAGGTGTGCTGTTACTGTCAGCCTGTAGTCATAACGCTTCCCCGCCTCCTTTTACCGCCAGCGGATACGCCGACGATCAAAATGCAGTGAGGATATGGCGCAAAGATGTTGACGGTGAGGTTCATCTTCTCTCCGTATTTAGTCCCTGGCACCAGGGGATCACCTCGACCAGCGAATACCGCTGGCAGGATGATAATCTGACCCTTATCGAACTTAACCTCTACAGTAAGCCGCCTGAACATATTCGGGTGCGTTTTGACGATCGCGGTGAGCTTAGTTTTATGCAGCATGAGGTGGACGGTGAGAAGCAGCAGCTTTCCAGCGATCGCATTGCGCTGTATCGCTACCGCGCTCAGCATATTCGACAGATCAGTGACGCGTTACGGCAGGGGCGTGTGGTGCTGCACCAGGGGCGCTGGCACCAGAATCACACTATTACCACCTGTGCCGGTGATACCGTCAAACCAGGCTTTGATTCCCGTGCGCTAAGCCGCATAGAACGCCGACAGAGCCATTCATCGGTTGAGGTGAGTGTCGCCTGGCTGGAGGCGCCTGAAGGCTCGCAGCTCCTGCTGGTGGCCAATGAAGATTTCTGCACCTGGCAGCCAAAAGAAGATGCGTTCTGAGTGAACGGGCAGGAGGGTTGTCCCCCCTCTATATAAAAGAGAGGGGAGAAGGGCAGGATTATTTTTGCTGCTCGCGTGCAATCGCACGATAACCAATATCCTGGCGACTGAAGCTACCGTCCCAGTGAATATCGGTCATAAGTTTGTAAGCATTCTTCTGCGCGTCGGCCACCGTATCACCCAGTGCCGTTACGCACAGTACGCGCCCACCGTTGGTCAGCACCTGATCGTTATCCGCAAGCTTTGTCCCCGCGTGGAAGACTTTACCCTCGGACACGGCTTCCAGCGGCAGGCCGTGGATCACATCTCCGGTACGGTAATCTCCGGGATAACCGCCTGCGGCGATCACCACGCCCAGCGATGCACGCTCATCCCACTCGGATGTTTTCTCATCAAGCTTACCTTCACAGGCCGCAAGGCAGAGTTCAACCAGATCGGACTTCATGCGCAGCATAATCGGCTGGGTTTCCGGATCGCCGAAGCGACAGTTGAATTCGATAACCTTCGGATTGCCCTGCGGGTCGATCATCAGACCGGCATAGAGGAAACCTGTATAAGTATTTCCCTCTGCCGCCATGCCTTTTACCGTGGGCCAGATGATCCGTTCCATGGTGCGCTGATAAACGTCATCAGTGACTACCGCAGCCGGAGAATATGCGCCCATGCCGCCGGTATTCGGACCGGTATCCTGGTCACCGACGCGCTTGTGATCCTGGCTGGTCGCCATCGGCAGCACGTGCTCACCGTCGACCATCACAATAAAGCTCGCCTCTTCGCCGTCGAGAAACTCTTCGATAACAATACGGTGGCCCGCATCGCCAAATGCGTTACCGGCCAGCATGTCATGAACGGCGGCTTCGGCTTCTTCTGGCGTCATCGCAACAATCACGCCCTTGCCCGCAGCCAGACCGTCGGCTTTGATGACAATAGGCGCACCTTTTTCGCGCAGGTAGGCCAGCGCAGGCTCGATGTCAGTAAAGTTCTGATATTCGGCAGTCGGGATCGCATGACGTGCCAGAAAGTCCTTAGTAAATGCTTTAGAACCTTCCAGCTGCGCGGCACCTTCGGTCGGACCAAAAATTTTCAGGCCCGCAGCGCGGAAAGCATCGACCACGCCGATCACCAGTGGGGCTTCCGGGCCGACAATGGTCAGGTCGATCTTTTCGTTTTGCGCGAAGTTCAGCAGTTCAGGAATATCTGTTGCGCTGACAGCAACATTTTGCAGTACCGGCTCAAGCGCAGTGCCTGCGTTACCCGGCGCAACAAACACAGTTTCAACCAGCGGTGACTGGGCTGCTTTCCACGCCAGCGCGTGCTCGCGCCCGCCGTTACCAATGACTAATACTTTCATTATCTACTCCGGAATTAATGGCGGAAATGGCGCATGTCGGTGAAGATCATTGCAATGCCGTGTTCATCAGCCGCGGCAATGACTTCCTCATCACGAATTGAACCGCCAGGCTGGATCACGCAGCTTACGCCGACAGCAGCCGCGGCATCAATGCCATCGCGGAACGGGAAGAAGGCATCGGAGGCCATGGCAGAGCCTTTAACTTCCAGGCCTTCATCAGCGGCTTTGATCCCGGCAATCTTTGCAGAATAGACGCGGCTCATCTGACCTGCACCTATTCCGATAGTCATATTCTCTTTGGCATAGACAATGGCATTCGATTTCACAAATTTGGCCACTTTCCAGCAGAACAGCGCATCACGCAGTTCCTGCTCCGTCGGCTGACGCTGGCTTACCACGCGCAGTTCGCCGTCAGTGACCATGCCCAGGTCACGATCCTGAACCAGCAGACCGCCATTAACGCGTTTGAAATCCTGCCCGGCGATGCGCCCGGCCCACTGCCCGCAGATCAGCACGCGTACGTTCTGTTTTGCGGCGGTGATCTTCAATGCGTCTTCAGTGGCTGAAGGTGCAATGATCACTTCTACAAACTGACGGGAGATAATGGCCTGCGCCGTTTCGGCATCCAGCTCGCGGTTAAACGCAATTATGCCGCCGAATGCGGAAGTTGGGTCGGTTTTGTAGGCGCGATCGTAGGCATCAAGAAGAGAATCACTTACCGCCACACCGCAGGGGTTAGCGTGCTTAACGATAACGCAGGCCGGTTCGCTGAACTCTTTTACGCATTCGAGTGCAGCATCGGTATCGGCGATATTGTTATAAGAGAGCGCTTTACCCTGCACCTGTTGAGCTGTCGCCACAGAGGCTTCTTTTACATTCTCTTCTATATAGAAGGCAGCATGCTGGTGGCTGTTCTCACCGTAACGCATATCCTGCTTCTTAATAAAGTTCAGGTTCAGCGTACGCGGGAAGCGACCCGAGGCTTCTTTATTATCGCCGTGATACGCCGGAACCATGCTGCCGAAGTAGTTGGCAATCATGCTGTCGTAGGCTGCGGTATGTTCGAAAGCTTTAATCGCGAGATCGAAACGGGTGTTTTGGGTCAGTGAACCCTCATTGCTATCCATCTCCTGGATAATAATGTCGTAGTCGCTGCTTTTTACCACGATAGCAACATCTCTGTGGTTCTTGGCGGCGGAGCGCACCATGGTCGGGCCGCCGATATCAATATTCTCTACGGCATCTTCCAGCGAGCAGCCTTCACGGGCAACGGTCTGGGCGAACGGGTAAAGGTTAACGACAACCATATCAATAGGGGCAATGTCATGCTGTTCCATGATCCCATCATCCTGACCACGACGGCCAAGGATGCCACCATGGACTTTCGGATGCAGAGTCTTGACGCGTCCATCCATCATTTCCGGGAAACCGGTGTAATCGGAGACTTCCGTTACCGACAGTCCCTTTTCAGCGAGCAAACGCGCAGTGCCGCCTGTAGAAAGTAGTTCCACACCGCGTGCAGAAAGTGCCTGGGCGAATTCGACGATACCGGCTTTATCAGAAACACTGAGCAGAGCGCGGCGAACTGGACGACGTTGTTGCATGGTAAATCCCCTGGATTTGCAAATTACAGAGAGCGTTAGATGAATTTTCCCATAAAAACTCAGCTAACGCCCCAGGTGGGATATCCTGGATTTTTCGCGAGCATTGTAACGAAAACGTTTGCGTATCGCTCGCGAATTTTCGCTCTTTTATCGTTCTGTGGATAATTCTGTGTGTAAGTGGGTATAACCAGGGGTTTTGCTGGGGAATGCAGCAGTCAGTCATTTTTCTGTTATTTAACTATTGCAGCGGCTCGAGAACTCCCTATAATGCGCCTCCATCGACACGGCGGATGTGAATCACTTCACACAAACAGCCGGTTCGGTTGAAGAGAAAAAATCCTGAAAATCGGGGTTGACTCTGAAAGAGGAAAGCGTAATATACGCCACCTCGCAACGGTGAGCTAAAGCCGCGTTGCACTGCTCTTTAACAATTTATCAGACAATCTGTGTGGGCACTCGAAGATACGGATTCTTAAATGTCGCAAGACAAAAAAGAAATACCAAGTCTCAGAGTGAACACGTAATTCATTACGAAGTTTAATTCTTTGAGCATCAAACTTAAATTGAAGAGTTTGATCATGGCTCAGATTGAACGCTGGCGGCAGGCCTAACAC
>NZ_LGIT01000018.1 GCF_001187865.1 Klebsiella sp. RIT-PI-d | reverse complement strand
TCCCGATGCATCCGTAGCTCAGCTGGATAGAGTACTCGGCTACGAACCGAGCGGTCGGAGGTTCGAATCCTCCCGGATGCACCATATTTCCTGTGCTGGTAGCGAGAACGATGTCACAGACACCGCGAATCTTGTTACGGGCACCAGGGAGGATAACGTTGCTTCAGCAACGGCCCGCAGGGCGAGGCGAAGCCGAGTAATCCTCCCGGATGCACCACACACTTCTCTGATATATCCAACCCCCTACGTTATTGATTTTTACCCCTGCATGTCCTTTGCCGATCCTGATAATTCCTCATCCTGCCATCAGCGACAAAAAAGACCATTTACGCTAAAGTATTACCCTGTCATGTGGTCTGTGAGAACAAGATGTACGAGCATTATGAGGGTTTAATTTTCGATATGGATGGCACCATCCTCGATACCGAACCAACGCACCGTAAAGCCTGGGACGATGTTCTCGGCGGCTACGGGCTGCGATTTGATATGGATGCGATGATTTCCCTGAATGGTTCTCCCACCTGGCGTATTGCCCAGGCTATTATTGAAATCAACCAGGCCAGTCTCGATCCTTACCAACTGGCACGGGAAAAAACCGAGGCGGTTAAAGCAATGCTGCTTGATACTGTAAAGCCATTGCCGCTTATCGATGTCGTTAAAGCCTGGCACGGGCGGCGTCCGATGGCTGTCGGAACGGGGAGCGAGCGCGCAATAGCAGAAGCGCTACTGGCACATCTGAATCTTCGTCACTATTTTTCCGCGGTTGTGGCGGCCGACGACGTTAAAAATCACAAGCCCGCTCCGGATACCTTTCTTCTCTGTGCTGAACGTATAGGCGTGGCTCCGGAAAAATGTGTTGTATTTGAGGACGCTGATTTTGGCCTTCAGGCGGCGCGGCTCGCGGGAATGGATGTGGTAGACGTTCGGCTACTGTAAATACTCCCTGATTTTTACGATGAATAGCAACAATGGCTAATAGCGCTGAAGGGGTAACTAACGTTATCCTTGGGCGTTTGTTTCCGCAGGTATGGCGTGGTAGCACTTCTATGATTATTAAAATGAATTTGACTGACGGGAGATCACTATGATCCCTGACGTATCACAGGCGCTGGCCTGGCTGGAAAAAAATCCTCAGGCGCTCGTCGGTATTAAACGCGGTCTTGAGCGGGAAACGCTGCGCGTAAACGAAGACGGAACACTGGCTACAACTCGCCATCCTGAAGTCCTGGGCTCGGCCTTTACGCATCAGTGGATCACAACTGACTTTGCCGAAGCACTGCTGGAGTTTATTACGCCAGTTGATGGCAATATCGGGCATATGCTGAGTTTTATGCGCGATGTGCATCGCTATACGGCCCGCCAGATTGGCGATGAACGTATGTGGCCGCTGAGCATGCCGTGCTATATTGAAAATGGCCAGGATATTGAGTTAGCGCAATATGGCACCTCAAACATGGGGCGGCTAAAAACGCTGTATCGCGAAGGCCTGAAAAATCGCTACGGCGCGCTGATGCAGACCATCTCAGGCGTGCATTACAACTTTTCCTTACCGATGGCCTTCTGGCAGGCGAAATGCGGTGTGACGGACGCTGAGAGCGGTAAAGAGGCCATTTCCGCAGGCTATTTCCGTTCGATTCGCAATTATTACCGCTTTGGCTGGGTGATCCCTTATCTTTTTGGTGCATCGCCTGCGATTTGTTCCTCTTTTTTACAGGGCAAGCCGACGACATTACCGTTCGAAAAAACCGAATGTGGAATGTATTACCTGCCGTGGGCGACGTCGCTGCGCCTGAGCGATCTGGGTTATACCAATAAATCGCAAAGCAATCTCGGAATGACGTTTAACGATTTAGAGACTTATGTGGCAGGATTGAAGCGGGCAATCAAAACGCCTTCCGAAGAGTATGCCAAAATGGGTTTGCAAAAAGACGGCAAGTATCTGCAAATCAACAGCAATATTTTGCAGATCGAAAACGAACTGTATGCCCCGATCCGGCCAAAACGCGTTACGCGTAGCGGTGAGACACCGTCGGACGCGCTGCTGCGCGGGGGCATTGAGTATATCGAAGTGCGCTCGCTGGACATTAACCCCTTCTCGCCGATAGGCGTGGATGAGCAGCAGGTGCGCTTCCTTGACCTCTTTATGGTCTGGTGTGCCCTGGCTGATGCGCCGGAAATGAGCAGTGATGAGCTACTGTGTACCCGCACTAACTGGAATCGGGTGATCCTCGAAGGCCGCAAGCCGGGGCTAACGCTGGGCATAGGATGCGAAAGCGCTCAATTCCCGCTGGCGCAGGTGGGTAACGATCTGTTCCGCGATTTACGTCGCGTCGCCCACACGCTCGACAGCATTGAAGGCTCTGATGCCTATCAAAAAGTCTGTGATGAGCTGGCTGCCTGTTTTGACAACCCGGAATTGACGTTCTCTGCGCGTATTCTGCACATGATGAAAGAGCAGGGGATTGGCGGGACCGGAAAACAACTGGCGGCAGAGTACCGTACTATGCTTCAACAGGAGCCGCTGGAAATTTTAAGCGAAGATGATTTCATTAATGAGGGCAAAGCCTCATGGGAACGTCAGCGTGAAGCTGAAGCGGCAGACAGTGAGTCGTTTGAAGCGCTACTGGCAAAACACGCCTGATGCAAAAGAAAAAGGCCACATCACTGTGGCCAAAATGCACATCTCTGAATACAGGGATGATGATAACAAATGCGCGTCTTTCATATATTCAGACTCACCCGGGAACAAAGAGTTCATTTTAATTTCAAAAAAATTCGCACTATCCAAAAGGATACGAAATCCAGGTAAGAAAGAACATCGTAACCTTTTGAATTAAATGACATATAGATAGTCAGGAGGAGATAGAATGCCGCTTTTAGATAGCTTTACTGTTGACCATACTCGTATGGAAGCCCCTGCGGTGCGTGTCGCGAAAACCATGAACACGCCGCATGGCGATACCATCACTGTGTTCGATCTGCGTTTTTGCGCGCCGAACAAAGAAGTCATGCCAGAAAAAGGTATCCACACGCTGGAACATCTGTTCGCAGGTTTCATGCGCGATCATCTGAACGGTAACGGTGTTGAGATTATCGATATTTCCCCGATGGGTTGCCGTACCGGTTTCTATATGAGCCTCATCGGTACGCCTGATGAGCAACGCGTTGCCGATGCGTGGAAAGCCGCTATGGCTGACGTGTTAAAAGTCCAGGATCAGAATCAGATCCCTGAACTGAACGTCTATCAGTGCGGAACGTATCAGATGCACTCTCTCAATGAGGCGCAGGATATCGCGCGTCATATTCTTGAGCGCGACGTCCGCGTAAACAGCAACGAAGAGCTTAAGTTGCCGAAAGAGAAATTGCAGGAACTGCATATTTAGTCTGTGTATCAATATCAGCCTCCTCCCGGAGGCTGATATTTATTTCCTTCAACCTGTCATATTGAATAAAGCATTCGTAGTGTGATTGCTTTAGCCTCATTAATTAATATTTTGCATGATTCATTGACTATTGCCCGCGAATAAAAACGTGATCTGTCAGGCATAAACCTCTCCTGTAAAATAGTGTTATCCTCTTTTGATCACATAAAGAAAAAAACATAATCAGGTAGCTTAAAAACATAATGGACCCTGACTACGCAGATGTGGCAAAAATAGCGCCATAACAGAAACCGGTTACATACCGTATAAGTAAAGGAGCTATTATGTCTAATGGAGACAGGATATCTGTCAGAGAAAAGGTCGGTTATAGCCTTGGGGATGCTGCAAGCCATATTGTTTTTGACTCTTCAGTCGCTATTCTCGCCTATTTTTATACTGATATTTACGGACTGCCGCCTGCAGTCATGGGCACCATGTTTTTACTTGTTCGCCTGCTTGATGCTATAACCGATCCTATTATGGGCGCGATTGCCGATGCCACCTCGACGCGCTGGGGACGCTTTCGTCCCTGGCTGCTGGCGATTTGCGTGCCTTTCGCCGTAAGCTGCGTGCTGGTGTATTCCATCCCTGATTTTTCCGAGTCGGGTAAAATTGTCTATGCGGTTGCGGCATACATTTTTATGACCTTAATGTATACCGCGATTAATATTCCCTACTGTTCTCTGGGGGCGGCCTTAACCTCCGATCCGCGTGAAAACCTTTCTTTGCAGTCTTGGCGGTTCGCCATCACGCCCATCGGCGGCGCATTGGGTACAGCACTGATTTTACCGTTGGCTGACTTCCTGTATCCTGGTGACAGACCAACCGGTATTCAGGTTTCGATGGCTATTTTTGGCGTCATTGGCTGCCTGATGTTTGTAGTGTGCTTCCTGACTACGAAAGAGCGTGTCCAGCCGATTAAAGAAGAAAATTTGAATATCGCCCGCGACGTGAAAATTCTCTTTAAGAACGATCAATGGCTGATCCTGTCTATCTATAATTTTATGATGCTGGTGGCCGTGGTTCTGCGCGGTGGTGCCGTTGTTTATTACATTGGTACCGTACTGAATAAAGGCTCAGATATTATCAGTTTGTTTATGCTGGGCGGTATGTTTGCCTCTATGCTGGGATCAATACTGGCAAAACCGTTCGGCACGCGCTTTTGTAAAATACAATTCTCTTTCTGGATTAATTTATTAACCGCTGCCATTGGTATTCTGTGCTTCTTTGTGCCTGCGCAGTACTGGATCGCCATTCTTTCCATTCATGTCATTATGTCCATTATTCAGGGCGGCAATGGCGCACTGCAATGGTCAATGATCACCGACGCTAATAATTACGGCGAATGGAAAACCCGGCGACGTATTACCGGCATGAACGTCGCTGCCAATATCTTTGTGATTAAACTGGGGGTTGCCGTAGGCGGGGCGATTCTGGGATGGATTTTAGCCGCATTCGGCTATGCAACTGGCAACGTAACGCAATCAGCATCGGCCGTTCAGGGTGTGGTTTTATTGTTCACCATCATACCAGCCATCTTCTATATCTTGACTGCTTTCTCCATCAAATTTTACGGCCTGACTGAAAACAGAATGAATGGCGTTGTTGATGACCTCAAACAGGGGGCGTACAAGCAAGGTTAATTGTCCCTGTCATAAAATGAGCGGCAGAGCAGTTCTGAGAACGGTAAACGCTTCCAGAACCGCTTTGCCGCGTCATGCCGCACGGATATGCTTCGCTGACAGTATCAGGACGCAATAACCTGCTACTGTACGTGCATATCAGTGGGCGCCGCCGCCGCCGCCGCCCACGCCAAACGGCGGTTTAGCAAGCCAGATCAGACCAAGCAACAACAGAAATACGCCAGCTGACAGCCAGAAAATCTCATTAGCTGAGATAATCAATCCCTGATTGGTGATCTGCTGCGCCAGCCAGCCGGATGCCTGCTGTTGCGTCATCCCCAGGTCCTGAAGCTGATCGTACACCTGCTGCGCGTTAGGGTTATATGGCGTGACCGATTCCGTTAGCTGGGCATGATGCAGTGACTCGCGGTTAGTCCACAAGGTCGTGGTAATTGAGGTACCAATTGAGCCGGCCAGCGTTCGCGTAAAGTTAGACAAGCTTGACGCAGCAGCCAGACGCTCTGGCGGCAGTCCCGAGAGCGTAATCGTTGTCAGCGGCATGAAGAAGCAGGCGACGGCAAAGCCCTGAATAAACTGCGGCCATGCTGACGCGCCAAAATCCATGCCTGGCTCGAAGGTGTACGCACGCCAGTAAAAGCAGACTGCATACATAATAAAGCTGAATGTCACCAGTCGCCGCATATCCAGCTTATGGGCGAAGCGGCCGATAATGGGTGACAGCAACACCGGAAGAATGCCAATAGGCGCTGATGCCAACCCCGCCCAGGTTGCGGTATAACCGTAAACTTCCTGCAATAGCTGCGGCAGCAGAACAATCGCGCCAAAGTAGAGCATATAGGCCAGACTGATACACAAACACCCAATGGTGAAGTTTCGCGACTTGAACAGTGAGAGATCCACAATCGGATTATCGTCGGTTAACTCCCAGACAATCAGGAAAGCCAGCGACACCACGGCCACCACCGTCAGGACCACGATCTCATTGGACGAAAACCAGTCCAGCTCCTTACCCCGGTCGAGCATAATTTGCAGGCTGCCAATCCCCACCACCAGCAGTGCCAGCCCGACACCGTCAATGCGCCGCTGTTCAGTGCGGGTTTCGCGTCCCCGCAGCGATTGCAGCGTCAGGAGGACCACCACGATGCCAATCGGCACGTTAATGAAGAAGATCCAGCCCCAGTGATAATTATCGCTGATATACCCCCCAAGAATAGGGCCGCAAATCGGCGCAACAATGACCGTCATCGACCACAGAGCCAGCGCGATAGAGCGCTTCGCAGGCGGATAGTTACTCAGCAGCAGACTTTGCGACAGCGGAATAAGCGGTCCGGCAACAATCCCCTGAATGACGCGGAAAATAATCAGCATTGTCAGGCTGCTGGATACGCCACAGGCCCAGGAGGCAATAGCAAACGCCACCGTTGACCACAGGAACAGTCTGACCTCCCCGACGCGTTTTGCCAGCCAGCCGGTGATCGGAATGGAGATCGCATTTGCCACCCCAAACGAGGTGATCACCCACGTTCCCTGGCTCAATGATGAGCCAAGATTACCGGCAATCGTCGGGATAGCGACGTTAGCAATCGTGGAGTCCAGCACCTGCATGAAGGTCGCCAGCGACAGCGCAATGGTCATTATGACCAGCTGCGCGCCTTCCAGCGGTTTTTGCTGTTGCATGACGCTCACCCTGCGTTGGCCTGCACAATGTCGTTGATGAGTTTATTAACGGGTTCAAGGCTGATTTCACGGGCGTTACTTTCGTAAGCGGGATCTTTACGCACCTGATTTGCCAGCATTTGACCGTCGCGATTGGTCGTATCAACGGTTACCAGCGTTGATAAACCAATACGCAGCGGATGGTCGGTCAGCTGCTTCTGATCCAGTTCGATACGAACCGGCAGACGCTGGACCACTTTGATCCAGTTACCGGTAGCATTCTGGGCAGGGAGCAGAGAGAAGGCGCTGCCGGTCCCCATGTCCAGACCGACTACCGTACCAGTATATTTCACATCATCGCCGTAAATATCGCTCACAACCGTGACCGACTGACCGATGCGCATATGCGCCAGCTGAGTCTCTTTAAAATTGGCGTCTACCCATAAGTTAGTGGCAGGTACTACCGCCATTAACGGCGTAGTCGGGCTTATCTGTGCGCCAGGCTGCACCGAGCGGCGAGAGACGTAGCCCGTCATCGGACTGACAATTTTAGTTCTTTGCAGAGCAAGCCAGGCATTACGAACTTCAGTCGCGGCTTGTTTCACCGCCGGCTGATCTTCAAGGCGGGTGCCGAGGATGATGGCCTGATTTGCATTATATTGCTGAATAGCGACATCCAGTTTGGCCTGTGCGCTGGCTACGGCATCGCGCGCATGCTGCAACTCTTCACGACCAATCAGGTTCGCAGAACCCAGCGGTACCCGGCGGTTGAGGTCGGTCTGCGCCTGAGAAAGGGCGGTTTTCTGAACGTTAATATTGGCCTGTAACTGCTGGCTATTGATCATTTGCTGACGCGTCTGACGTACGCTTGAAGCCAGTCCGGTTTGCGCTTTTTCAAACGCCTGTTGCGCATCCGTCTGATCGAGGGTGACCAGAACATCACCCTTTTGCACAAAGTCGGTATTGTCAGCCCAGACTTTGGTCACGCTACCAGAGACCTGCGCCATAATCTGCACTTGATTCCCTGCAACGTAAGCATCGTCCGTTTCTTCAAAATGACGCAGCACTAAAAACCAGTAAATTCCCCATACCACAGCAATAATAACAAAGAGCAGGGTCAACAGCAGAAGGAGGCGTTTACGCTTGCCCTTCTTCTTATTAACCGGTTGCTGCGGGGTTTGAATCTCCGCATTTTCGCTCATGTGATTCTCCACGATCTTGTTATTTCATCTCAGCTTACGCCGACCAGTTGGTAAGACAGGCCAGCAGTTCTTGCCTGCTGGCCTGTCAATTTTTTCACTATCAGTATGTATGAGAGGGATGAAACGTTAGCGCAATGCCTCAAGAATTGCGCCATCTTCATCCATCTGATCAAGGCGGGTTAGAAGCTTACGTGTGATCTGCTCCAGCTGCTCTTTTTCGCTGGTATTGAGCGCTGACCACAGGGTGTGCAGGCACTGATGCTGAGGTGGCAGAACCTCGCGTAAAAACTGATGGCCTTTTTCAGTCAGTTGCAGATGTAAACAACGGCGATCGTTATCGCTCTCGCGACGTTCGATCCAGCCGCGTTTTTCCAGCTCATCAGCGATACGAGTCGCATTCGTACGAGAAGATCCTAATGCACAGCTCAATTCTGAGGGCTGGATACTGTGATCTTCCTGCGACTCAAGCGTGATTAACGCCATAAATAATGTTTCGTTAATTCCCTGTGCTTTTAGCATCTTATTGCGATTTTCAAGCAATTTTCCCTGCATGTGCATACACAGGCGGGTCAGCAGGACTTCCTTAAAAGGAAATTCTTCATAGCGGCTGGCGCGAAATTTTAGCATTTGTTCAATAGGGGTAAACGAACTATCCATATGGCATGACCTCATTAGTTTCAGCCGGTATAGTAACGATAGTGACAAATAAAGTAAATGTATTAATTACTTAAATTGATATGTGGTGATTATATATACGCTCATGGTTTCCCCTGTACGAGCGTTGTTTTATCTCGTGCAGGGGAGCCGCCTCTTATCCCGGCTTATAAAATGAACTCTGGTACGTCAGTGGGATGCCCCGCGCCACCAGACCAGCAGATTAAGAACCGCGAAAATCGCCCCCACGCCACAAACGCCTGCCCAGCCAGCATGTTGCCAGGCGGCAGCGGAGATAAGCGAACCCGCCGCGCCGCCAATAAAATAGCTGGTCATATAGCCCGCCGTCAGACGATTACGCGCTTCTGGCAGCACGCGATAAATCACGGTTTGGTTAGTGATATGCACCGCCTGAACGGCCAGGTCAAGGATCAGAATACCAACAATTAGCGCCAGCACTGATGCCTGACCAAACCAGATTGCCGCCCACGATACCAGGAGCAGAAGAAGTCCAGCGGTAGTCGTCAGGTGTGATTTTCCGCTGTCCGCAAGGCTACCCGCCGGTCGAGCGCCCAATGCGCCCGCGGCCCCCGCCAGGCCGAACAGCCCAATTACGCCTTCCGAATAGTTAAACGGCGGTGAAGCCAGTAAAAAGGCCATTGAGGTCCACAGGATACTGAAATTAGCAAAGCTCAGGCAGCCCAGCAGGGCACGAGTACGCAGCAGCTTATTGCCGAAAAAAAGGGAAAAAATCGAGCCGAGGATCTGCGGATAATTAAGATGATTTTCTTGCTTAAGCGTCGGAAGCCCCCGCCACAATGCCAGAGCCATGATAATCATTAGTCCGGCTGCCACCCAGTAGACCGTCTGCCAGCCGCCCAGCGTGGCCAGCAACCCGGCCACCGTTCGCGCCAGCAGAATGCCCAACAGCAGGCCGCTCATGATGGTGCCGACCACTTTACCGCGCTTCTCCGGCGCGGCGAGGGTTGCCGCCAGAGGGACGAGAAGTTGTGCGACAACCGAGAACAGCCCGGTGAGCGCGGTGCCGAGGAGCATGGTGGCAAGCGAATGGCTGCTGGCGGTAATCAATAACCCGAGCGCGGTAAGCAATGTCATTGAGACGATCAGTTTACGTCGCTCAAACATATCACCCAGCGGAACCAGAAACAGCAGACCGGCCGCATAGCCCAGCTGTGCGGCCGTAACGATAAATCCCGCCTGACCTGGCGTCAGGGTAAACGCTCTGGCAATAGTATCCAGCAGCGGCTGAGCATAATAATTACTGGCGACAGCCATGCCGGTTGCAAGAGACATCAGAGCAATCAGCGCCGGGCTAAGCCCGTGAGGTGTTTTATTCATTGGTATTATCTATTGGTTGTTGTCGTCGTACCAATAATAACGAATGGTTTTACGTGAAGGGCAAAAGATAGGTGTTCGATCGTGCGTTTTGAGGGATCCCCTCCCGTTACCGGGAGGGAGGGGGAAAAAAATTACTTCTGTGCGGCGAGAGCTTCTTTTATCCAGCCGTCGAACTGCTGCTGGTGCGCTTTGATCCAGCCGTCAACATGGCCCTGAACTTCAGCTTCAGAGGCTTTACCGTCATGCATCATCGCATTTTGCGCATTGATATCCGCCAGCGGCAGTTTCATCAATGAGAACAATTTGGCCGCCGCCGGGTTTTTCTCAGCCCAGGCTTTGTTGGCCACAATATGCATGGTATTCACCGGGAAGCCGTAGTTCGCGCCGTTCGGCAGTTTAGTATCAATATCTTTCTGCTCGCCCGGCAGTGAGGAGAATGGAACCTGTAACCACACCACGTCTTTACCCGGCTTCATAACATCGCTCACCCAGTATGGCGTCCAGGTGTAATAGAGGATGGGTTTGCCTTCTTTAAAGCGAGTGATGGTGTCAGCCATCATTGCAGAGTAGTTACCGTGGCTCACATCAACGGTTTTTTCCAGGTCGAACGCTTTGTTCTGATGGTTAATGACCGCTTCGCAACCCCAGCCCGGTGAGCAGCCCATCATGTCCGCTTTGCCGTCGCCGTTGGTATCAAAAATTTTGGCAATTTTCGGATCTTTAAGCTGCGCCACATTGGTTATTTTGTACTGCTCGGCGGTTTTTCTGTCGATCAGGTATCCCTGTGCTGCACCGGTAACAAACACGCCTTCACGGTAGAATTTTTTATCGCCCCCGGCCGCAGCATACATATCATCATGCAGCGGTTGCCAGTTAACGGCGGTGAAGGTGGCATCGCCGGAGGCAAGTGAGGTATAGCCAACGTTATAGTCGACTTCACTTGGCTTGCTGACGGTATAGCCCAGTTTTTCCAGCGCGCGGCTGACCAGCAGCGTCTGGAAAGATTCTTCAGAAATGGTGCTCTGGATCGGCTGAACCGTAATGCCTTTACCCGGCAGATCGGCCGCAAAGGTGCTGGTGGAAACAAGGGTGGCCAGGGCAGTGGCTAAAATCGTGCTATGTCGCATCGTTGTTCCTTTTTAATGAGGTGTAGTTGTGTTAGCCCGGCGGTGACCGGGCCAAAATTGCTATTTGATGAAGGGACGCGTGACGAGGCCCAGCGGACCAGTAGCATACCAGCGGCGATTGCCACGGCTGCGTGAATCGCGTCCAACGGCCTGCGTGAGGCGATCAAGAATGATGGCCAGAATGACGATCCCGACGCCGCCCACGGTAGCCAGACCCATATCGAGACGGCCAATACCGCGCAGTACCATTTGACCCAGACCGCCGACGGCGATCATCGAGGCAATTACCACCATCGACAGCGCCAGCATCAGCGTCTGATTAACGCCGGCCATAATGGTAGGCATCGCCAGCGGGAGCTGTACTTTAAACAGCATCTGACGCGGGCTGGCGCCAAAGGAGCGCGAGGCTTCGATCAGATCGGCCGGAACCTGATTAATCCCGAGGATAGTCAGGCGCACAATCGGCGGCAGGGCGAAGATAATTGTTACCACGACGCCTGGAACGTTGCCAATCCCGAACAGCATTACGATAGGCACCAGATAAACGAAAGCAGGTGTGGTCTGCATCGCATCCAGCAGCGGGCGAATAATTTTGGAGGCGCGCGGACTTCGCGCCAGCCAGATCCCCAGCGGTAGTCCGAGGATCACGCAGAACAGCAGGGCAGTTAGCACCAGCGCCAGAGTGATCATCGCCTGTGACCAGGCACCAATCGCGCCAATGGCAATCAGCGACACCAGGGTGGCAACGCCCATTCCGAGGCCGGAAATCTGCCAGGCAATCAGGGTGAAGACAATAATCGCTACCGGCGCAGGCATTCCCAGCAGCAGTTGCTGGAAGCCGTTGAGGATATAATCCACCGGGACACGAATACCCTGAAACACCGGGCGGAAATGGGTGACAACCCAGTCGATCCCCTGCGTGACCCAGCTATCCAGCGGGATCAGCGTCTTATGGAACGGGTCCATAATATTGAAGTGCTCCGGTGCCGGAGCGGGCGCGCTGGTCAGCCAGTCGGCACTGCCGCCACCGTCGGCAGGGGCTGCAGGTGCACCCCATGCATCGGCGGACTGGGCTGCGTTATCGGCAGCTGGTGCGGTTTCCCACGGGTTATTTTGATCAGCCATTGTTAGCCCCCTCGCGATCTAAAGACTGTAGCAACATGCGTTTTGAGATGATGCCAAGGTATTGTTGCTCTTCGTCCACCACCGGAACGGCACAGGGCGCCTGACCTACGTGGGAGAGCAATTCGCTGAGTGGCGTTTGCGCATCTACGGCCAGCGGCGACTCAATTAACGCCGTTTCGATACCCTGCTGTTGGCTAAGCGCCATTTTCAGCGAATCGATAGAGACAATGCCGACATATTTATTGCCACGCTCGATGACATAACCGTATTCACGATCTTCATCCTGCAATAATTTGAGCGCAGAACGCGGACCGAAACCTGGGGTTTTACGAATCAAACCGACCGGGCTGCGGCGGGCAATATCTTTGGCGCTGAATACCTGGCTAATATCCACGCCGCGGAAGAAGGTGCGGACATAATCATTGGCCGGGTTATTCAGAATTTCATCAGGGGTGCCCACCTGAACCACTTCACCATTTTGCATAATGGCAATACGGTCGCCGATGCGCATGGCTTCATCCAGATCGTGAGAAATAAACACGACGGTACGTTGATGTTTCGCCTGCAATTTTACCAGCTCATCCTGCATCTCAGTACGAATAAGCGGGTCGAGTGCCGAGAACGCTTCGTCCATCAGCAAAATATCCGGGTTAATCGCTAACGCGCGGGCCAGACCTACGCGCTGGCGCATACCGCCAGAGAGTTCATCAGGATAGCCGTGAGCATAATTTTCCAGACCCACCTGACGCAGCGCGTCCAGCGCCTTTTCCTGACGTTCTGCCGCTGAAACGCCCGCCAGCTCCATACCGAATGCGGTATTATCCAGCACGGTCATATGGGGCATCAGTGCGAAGGACTGGAATACCATAGCAATCTTCTTTCTGCGCACCTCACGGAGTTCAGCATCTGATATTTTGGCGATATCTACGCCGTCAATCAGCACCTGTCCACGGGTGGGTTCAATCAGGCGATTGAGAAGGCGTACCATTGTGGATTTACCCGAACCGGATAATCCCATGATGACAAATATCTCGCCTTCTTCAATGGCCAGACTTGCGTCTTTAACGCCAAGCGATAGCCCAGTTTTTTCCAGAATTTGCTCTTTCGAAAGTCCTTTTTCGATATATTTGAATGCGCGCTGTGGATGCTCACCAAATACTTTATATAGATTCTTAACTTCTAATTTAATTGCCATGCAATAAAAAGATTCCCGTTATTTGATTTTGTCGATTTACTACCTATCCGAAATAATAACCGGGCTATACCCTAGCATACTGAGAATCTGAGACAACCCTTGTGATTCCGGTTGGCATGAATATTGCCGCACGAGGATCGGCGCGACTTCCCATGATATAAGGGCTGAGCAGCAATGAAATAAAGTCGATATTTTTTGAAACCACAGCGAAAGCACGTCCTGAATCGGAAGATTCTGACGAATGCGCACGGCAATATCTACCTTAACCTAAATTGAAATATTTGTGTGATAATCATGCAGTCTTTAAGATATTTCCGTCGAGAAAATAAGGGCTATTTTCTGGACGGAAATGAGCAAAATAATTAACGCTGTGTGGACGCTCGAATCCGTAATTTTCCGGTCATGATCACCTGGGTTGCCGCGTCTTCTCCTTCACACAGGTATTCCACCGCCAGACGGCTTAACTCGGCGTAAGGGAGCTGAATGCTGGTCAATGGAGGAGTCAACTGAGTGGTGTAATGCTGATCGTCGTAGCCTGCCACCATCACCTGTTGCGGGATGCTGATTTGCAACTCAGCCAGCGCCTGATAGCACCCTAATGCGATCCAGTCGCTGGCGCAAAATATCGCGTCCGGAGGCGCAGCGGACTGCATCAGCTGACAGGTTGCCTGATAACTTTCATTAAGCTGCCACTGAGTATGACGTATTAACGTCGCATCGCACGGAAGACCGGCCTGTGACAGGGCAGCGCAATATCCTTCCTGACGATGCCTGGACGCATCCATCCAGCGATCGCCAGTAATATGGGCAATACGCGTTGCGCCCTGGGCGATGAGGTGGCGGGTGATCTGAAATGCATTGGCGTAATCGTTGGGTAAAAACGTGGGCACCATCGGATAGTGACGGTCGTAGACATTGAGCAGGATCAGGGGAATACGGATGCAATTTTCAAACGGGGCGAAATCGATGGCGCGGGTGATCGGTGAGGCAAGAATGATCCCGGCGCAGCGCCGCTGCTCAAGCTGGCGGATGATATGAATAGCCAGCTGATTATCATCTCCGTAGTCATAAATCGTCAGTAACGTGTTGTTACGCCAGGCGGCATCGCGTGCCTGATTAAAGGCCTCCGTGAAAGGATCGTATCCGGGCATCGCATTGATCAGAAGCGCGATCTCTTCCTGACCTTCAGACTGATGTGGAGGCGCAATTTTTTTGTAGCCCAGCTTTTGTGCCGTCTGGATAACTCGCTGGCGAGTCTCCTCGCTGAGTTTACTGCTCTGCGCATTATTCAGGATCAGTGACACCGTAGCCTGCGATACACCCGCGTCGCGAGCAATATCGTTCATGGTGATTTTCTCTTTCTTTTTCATGATCTTTGCTATCGGTTATCTGAATTTTTGCCACTATATCACAGCCGTTATGCGGTTTTGCTGCTGTGCAGGTAAAAGCAATGAGTGTGATCACACTAACACTTATTTTATCCCCTGCTTGCAGTTGATTAAAGCAGGTAATATTTATTAGCTAATAAATATTACCTGAAGATGGACAGGAGACACGATGCGTCAGCAATGGACTACGGAACAAGCAAATGACTGGTATCAGCAGCAGGGATGGATGTGCGGGTTTAACTATTTACCGCGAACGGCGGTCAACTGGACGGAGTTATGGCAGGCCGACACTTTCGATCTGGCGACTATCGATCGGGAGCTGGGATGGGCGCAGGCCACAGGCTATAACACGCTGCGTATTAATCTGCCGTTTATCGTCTGGCAGTACGATCGCGACGGGTTAATCGATCGTATTAACGCGTTTTTAACCCTCGCCGCGCAGCACCGTTTTCGTACTATGCTGACGCTGATGGACGATTGCGGCTTCTCTGGCGATCAGCCTTACCTCGGGCCGCAGAAAGCGCCTGTCCCCGGCATACATAACAGCCAGGCGGCAGCCAGTCCCGGGCGTGACAACGTCTGCGATTATGCCGTCTGGCCGCACATTGAGCGCTACGTGCGCGATATCATTCATACCTTCCGTGACGATCGGCGCATCGTGGTCTGGGATTTATACAATGAGCCGGGCAACCGGAGTAGCTTTGCCAGCGGTACACAAGAGGTATTGTACGATGAAAAGCTGGAGTATTTTGCCCTGCAACTCATGACCCACGCGTTCCAGTGGGCGAGAGAAGAAGATCCGGTACAGCCGTTAACGGTGGCCGCGTGGCATCTGTCGCAGGACCCGGATGAGCCAGAGACTGAGATTTATCAACATCCTGTTGACCAGGCGGCGCTGGCGCTTTCCGATATCATCAGTTTTCACGCCTATGTAAGCACCGCAAAAATGGTCAAAACCATCCGTCATGTGGAACAGTGGGGGCGTCCTGTATTTTGTACCGAATGGCTGGCCCGCCACGTTGGCAGTACTTTTGAGGCGCAATTACCGCTGATGCACGGCTGTAACGTAGTGCCGTATCAATGGGGGCTGGTGCGCGGAAAAACGCAGACCGTTATACCGTGGCCGGGTCTGCTGAAAGAGCAGGGCGATTATGCCCATCTCTGGTTTCATGATGTGTTTGATGAAAATGGCATTCCGTTTCAACGCACTGAACTCGACCTGGTATCATGCCTGTCGCGTATCCCGCTGCATCCGCGTGGCTGATGGCGTAGCGGGCGTGAGTGCGCCCGCCATGTTGCGGATTCAGAAATTCCAGTCTTCGTCTTCGGTTTCTACCGCTTTACCCATCACATAAGACGAGCCTGAACCGGAGAAGAAATCGTGGTTCTCATCGGCATTGGGAGACAGCGCCGCCAGGATCGCCGGATTGACCTCTGCCATTTCCTGAGGAAACAACGGCTCATAACCTAAATTCATCAGCGCTTTATTGGCGTTATAGCAGAGGAAGGATTGCACATCTTCCTCCCAGCCGGTTCCGGCGTAAAGTTCGTGGGTATACGCCAGCTCGTTATCATAGAGATCCATAAGTAAATCAAGGGCGAAGTTTTTAAGTTCCTCGCGCTCCCCGGCACTTATTTTCTCCAGCCCTTTCTGATACTTATAGCCAATATAGTAACCGTGTACCGCCTCATCCCGAATAATCAGGCGAATAAGATCGGCCGTATTGGTTAGCTTGCCGCGGCTGGAAAAGTACATCGGTAGCCAGAAGCCGGAATAAAATAAAAATGACTCAAGGAAGACGCTGGCAATCTTTTTCTTTAGCGGTTGGTCGGCATGATAATGCGTAAGGATCAGCTGGGCTTTACGCTGAAGCGGCCCGTTTTCTTCACTCCACTGATAGGCGGCATCCACATCTTTGGTCTGGCACAACGTCGAAAAAATCGAACTGTAGGAGCGGGCATGTACAGCTTCCATAAAACTGACATTGGATAGCACCGCTTCTTCATGCGGAGTCAGGGCATCGGCCATCAGCGCCGGTGCGCCGACGGTATTCTGGATAGTATCGAGCAGCGTCAGACCGGTAAACACGCGGATGGTCAACTGCTGTTCCGCCGGACTTAGCCCTTGCCAGGCCGGAATGTCATTCGACAGCGGCACCTTTTCGGGCAGCCAGAAATTACTGGTTAGCCGATTCCAGACTTCTAAATCCTTATCGTCATGGATTTTATTCCAGTTGACGGCGCTCACGCGCGACAGATTGTTCATCCTTTTCTCCTCACAGCGCACAGGACACGCAGCCTTCAATTTCAGTACCTTCCAGGGCCCGCTGGCGCAGACGGATGTAATACAGCGTTTTGATGCCTTTCTTCCACGCGTAAATCTGCGCTTTATTGATATCCCGGGTAGTCGCGGTATCCGGGAAAAACAGCGTCAGCGACAGCCCCTGATCGACATGACGAGTGGCTTCGGCATAGGTATCAATAATTTTTTGTGCCCCGATATCATACGCATCCTGAAACAGCGCCAGATTGTCGTTGGTCATAAACGGCGCCGGGTAGTAAACGCGCCCGGTTTTACCTTCTTTGCGAATTTCTACTTTTGAGACAATCGGATGAATGCTGGAGGTCGCATGATTAATATAGGAGATGGATCCGGTCGGCGGCACCGCCTGCAAATTCTGGTTATAGATACCGTAACGCTTCACCTCTTCACAGAGCTGTTGCCACATGGCGCGAGTAGGCAGCGTTATACCGGCGCGGACAAAAAGCGCACGCACTTTAGCGGTTTTCGGCTGCCACTCCTCTTCAAGATACTGACGGAAATAGTCTCCGCTGGCATAGCGTGACTGTTCAAATCCGGCAAAGCGCTGCTGACGTTCGCGGGCCATCATCATCGAGGTATTCAGCGCGTGCCAGGTCACGGTATAAAAATAGAGATTGGTGAAATCCAGCCCTTCCGGCGAGCCGTAGGCAATACCTTCCCGCGCCAGGTAGCCGTGCAGATTCATTTGTCCGAGGCCAATGGCGTGTGATTGAGCATTACCCGCCGCTACTGAGGGAACTGAGCGAATATGGCTCATATCTGAGACAGCCGTCAGACCACGAACCGCCGCTTCAACAGTGCGGCCAAAGTCCGGCGAGTCCATAGTATGGGCAATATTGAGCGAACCAAGGTTGCAGGAGATATCGTGCCCGACCTGAGCATAATCAAGATTTTCATCATACGTTGATGCGCTGTTAACCTGTAAAATCTCTGAACAGAGATTGCTCATATTAATGCGCCCGTGGATCGGGTTGGCCTGATTGACGGTATCTTCAAACATGATGTACGGATAGCCGGACTCAAACTGGATCTCGGCAAGCCGCTGAAAAAAGTCCCGGGCGCTGATGTATTTTTTACGGATGCGCTCATCGGCCACCATTTCGTCATAGCGCTCGCTGACGGCAATATCACCAAACGGTTTGCCGTAAATACGCTCGACGTCGTAAGGCGAAAACAGGGCCATTTGACCATTTTCTTTTGCCAGACGAAAGGTGACGTCGGGGATCACGACCCCCAGCGATAGCGTTTTAATGCGAATTTTTTCGTCGGCATTTTCGCGTTTGGTATCAAGGAACTGCTGAATATCCGGATGATGAGCATGAAGATAGACCGCCCCGGCACCCTGACGCGCCCCCAGTTGGTTTGCGTACGAAAACGCATCTTCCAGCATCTTCATCACCGGGATCACGCCGGAGGACTGATTTTCAATGCGCTTGATCGGTGCGCCCGCCTCGCGCAGGTTTGACAGCAGAAATGCCACGCCGCCGCCCCGTTTAGAGAGCTGGAGCGCCGAGTTTACCGCCCGGCCAATTGACTCCATATTGTCTTCAATACGCAGCAGGAAACAGGAAACCAGTTCGCCGCGCTGCTTTTTGCCGCAGTTAAGAAATGTGGGGGTAGCAGGCTGAAAGCGCCCGGACAGCATTTCATCGGTCAGTTGTCGGGCCAGCACCGTATCACCCTGCGCCAGGGTCAGTGCCACCATGGTGACGCGATCTTCGAAATGCTCAAGATAGCGTTTGCCATCAAACGTTTTGAGCGTGTAGCTGGTGTAAAATTTCCATGCGCCAAGAAAGGTCTGGAAACGAAAACCGCTGGCATGCGCCTGAGCGAACAGATCGACCACAAAAGCGCGGTCGTAACGGGCCAGTACGCTTTCATCGTAATAACTTTCGCCGACCAGCCAGTCAAGCCGGGCCTGCTGATGGGGAAACGACACGGTATTCGGCACAACGTGAGCCGACATAAACGCATCCACCGCCTGATGATCTTTTTCGAACTGAATACGGCCATCTTTATCGTAGAGATTTAACATCGCGTTCAGCGCATGGTAATCCGGCGCGGCCTGCGTTACGCGTTCTGCGGTTGTCGTTGCCAAAATTCGCTCACTCCTTTTCGCACAGTATCAATATCGTGTTGTGTTCCCATCAGCTCAAAACGGTAGAGCCAGGGAACGGCGCATTTTTGCGAAATCACATCGCCGGCACGGCCGTAAGCCTCGGCAAAATTGCGATTGCCGGAGCTAATTACCCCGCGGATCAAGGCGCGATTATGTTCATCGTTTAAAAATCGGATCACCTGCCGCGGCACCGCGCCAGCGGTTCCGCCGCCGCCATAGCTCGGGACAATCAAAATGTAGGGCGCAGTGACCCGAATACGCTCCCGTTCATTAAGCGGAATACGTATAGCGGGAAGCCCCAGCCGCGCTATAAAGCGCTGTGTATTCTCCGAGCTGCTGGAGAAGTAGACGAGGGTACTCATAGACTCACAGCAACAGGCGTCGCGCTAAGGCGATTGATCATATCCGGGCGAAAACCTGACCAGCGCGTCTCACCGGCGATCACCACCGGGAGCTGACGAAAACCCTGCGCCCGTAATGTCTCAATTTCTTCCGGCTGAATATCGAGGTTGACCAGTTCAAAGGTCAGACCGCGGCTCTCCATCGCCCGTTTTGTGGCATGGCACTGAACACAGTCATTTCGAGTGTAAATAATAATGCTCATGATTCGTATTTCCATTTAGAATAGAAGTTATGGCGCAAGATGCGCGTCGACTATTGTGTTGGCTGATACGATCAGATACTAGATGTAGAAGAATAAAAGTTCAACCATACAAGATATGGTATTTTTCACGGTGATTTACCTGGCTGCGTAACGTAGCGCGGGAGAGGGCACTATGGTTGGACTGGCGGCGAGAACGCGCGCAAAACGGATAAAAAAGAAAACCCCCGCGGCTTTCGCCGGCGGGGGTTTTAGTCAGGCGGGTAAAACTGATTAACGGCGACGCAGACTTAACAGAGCGCCGACGAAAATACCTACGGCTGCCGCTGTACCTACGCCACACCACGGTCTGTCGCGGACGAATGATTCTGCACAGCCAACGGCATCGCGCGTTGCCTGGCCGACACGAGTACGGCCCTGAGCACGCGCGCGGGTCTCTTTCAGCAGCGCTTTCGCTTTACGACGCGCTTCTTCAGCTTCGCCTTTGGCATCGCTGCCCCAGGACTTCAGCACTGACTCCAGGCTGTCGGCTAATTGATTAACGTCATTCTGGATGTCCTGAACGCCGTCATCTACATCGTTACGGTTCGGTCGATTTAACATGTGATCCTCCATTGATTTCGATGTGTTTTTAAGTGTAGACCAGCTTTTTAACCCTGAAGCTAAACGCAGCGCGATAAATACTTTTATGGACTTTTCTGAAAGCGAGGGTGATGCTGAATACGGTAAGGTGGCGCTGCAGTAAAAGATAATGAGGATAAAATATGTACTTACGACCCGATGAAGTGGCTCGTGTTCTCGAAAGAATGGGGTTCACAATAGATGTGGTAACTCAGAAAACCTATGGCTATCAGCGCGGTGAGGACTACGTTTATGTGAATCGCGAAGCGCGCATGGGCAGAACGGCACTGATTGTGCATCCCACCCTGAAAGAACGTTGCATGACGCTCGCGGACCCGGCCTCGGATGTAAAAACCTGCGATCACTATCAACAATTCCCGCTTTATCTGGGAGGGCACCGTGAAGAACACTACGGTATTCCCCATGGTTTTAGTTCACGCATGGCCCTCGAACGTTTTGTGCAGGGCGTATTCGGCGAGTATCAGCCGGGTTGACCCTCCGCCGTCAGGCTTTTACCTGCTGATAGTCTGCCACGCGAAACAGACGGCGGCAGTAATCGAGAAAGTAGCCGTACACCGCCCCCATTAACATAGACACGACGATGTTCGAGCTGACGGCCGCCACAATTTGCGGCCAGCCCGCGCCCACCGTAAGCAAAATCGCCACATAGACCGGTGACTGAAAGGTCACATAGGCAATGATGTCTGCCAGATTTTTAACCCATCCTGCCGGGCTGATCCGCCGGGCCTGCCGCATAAAAGCATCACGATAAAACCCGTACGGCCACGCAATAATAATGTTAACCGGGATAGCCACCAGCCGTGATGAAAGGGACTGCTCAAAGGTCATATTGGAGAGGAATATCTCGATGAGCATATTCACAACGGAGCAATAGACCACCATAGCAAATGTGTCTGCTACCGCGTGACGCAGACGAGACTGCGCAGAGAACATGGTAATGCTCCTGAGAAGAAGGTAAATAGGATTTTAGCGGTTATCGCCGCTTCATTTGATGCGTATAGATTATATCGCTGCCTATAAACCTACAACTAGTGAATTATTTTTATTTAAACGCTTTATGTCGATAAATCGCTTTGCGAGCGGTCGTTTTTTCAGCGTTTCGTTATTTTCGTTGCCGGTCTTTAATTTATCTAATCTAATCATATGGTTATGTTTTACACGCGGGACGTTCTCAATAACAATGCGGCGTTGTCTCAGCGTGTTCAGCATAAGATAAGCCAGCATAATGTTTTCAAGCCAAGGGAGCATATTTCGTTGGCATAAAGCGCGATAGGCAGAGGATCATGCTACCAGTGAGGCATTGGTTTTTATATGCCTGGCTATGATGTTTGACGCGGCAAGGTGAACCTTGCCGCCCGCAATTAGCACACGCCGAAATCGCCATCTTCGGAATAGTGCACTACATCGGCGGCTTTCAGAGTGATTTTCTCTCCCTGCTCATTACTGGTCGGCACGGCCACAATCTGATCGTCGTGAACTTCAACGATTTTTAATTTTTGGCCACCGATGCGCGGCTGCACAATATCGCCTGTTGAGAACATACTTACTCTCCTGTTTACGGGTTATCGGTCAAAACAGTAGCATATGAATGCCGGGAAGGTAAAAGAGGGTAAAAGGTCAGGCGTATTAGCCGTCGTTGACTACACTAGTGACTTGTGGAGATAAAATTCCTTTTTTTACAATAGCCTGCTTTTTATAGGGAGTATTTATGGGTTTCTGGCGTGTCGTAATCACCATTATTTTGCCTCCGTTAGGCGTATTGCTGGGTAAAGGCTTAGGTCTGGCGTTTCTGCTAAATATTATCCTGACTCTGTTGGGGTATATCCCGGGCCTGATCCACGCTTTCTGGATACAAACGCGAAATTAAAAGTAAGCGCCTCAGAGTGTTACTCTGAGGCGCCTTCATGATTTTTTTCCAGCCGCTGAAGTATACGTATCAGCGCGAATTTTACCGCCTGGTTAATGACCGCTTCGCAGGTGCCGCTGAACTGCCGGAATTCACTGGCTACCGGTTGATCAAACATCGACCAGGCAAACCAGATAAATCCCGCTGGCGTTCCGTCGGGACCGTCTTCAGGCCCGGCATAACCGCTAACCGCAACGGAAATCGGCTCACCTGAGATACTCCTCGCGCCTTGCGCCATCTCTTCTACCGTCTGACGGCTGACCGCACTGTGTTGTGCCAGCGTCTGCGGATTAACGTGTAATAATTTTATTTTTGCCCGATCGTTAAAGGTGACGAAGCCGCAGCCGTAAAACTCAGGTGTATTTTCTGTCGCGCACAAGGTGGTGGCGATTTGTCCTCCGGTGCAGGATTCCGCCGTCGCCAGACGTAAATTACGCTGCGTCAGAATATGGCCCAGCCGCGCCGCTATTTCTTCTATCGGAAGTTGAAACAGTTCCTCTTGTTCGGCAATAGATGAATTTACAGAGTTACTCATTATGACCTTCACTGTTATCGGTTAAATTAATAAATAACGTCTGGTTAAATATAGCTAAAGATGGCGTGCGCGGTCAGAGAAATAGAGGCATAACGATACTTCAGACGGCGAGAAAATGCACACAGTTGCAGGAATGGAAGATGGCTGCCAGGCTTATTACTTATCGTTAATAAGCGGAGAGGCTCTGATGAAAAAAACAGCACTTTTCATTCTGCTCGGCGCGTTGTTCAGCGTGGGCGTACAGGCTGAAGACAAAGGTGGCCTGAACCCGGGTGAAGCCCCGCCGCCGCCACATGCGATGGATGACGGGTATCGTGGAATTGAAGATGCGCGTACCTCTACCATTGAAAAAGCCAAAGCCATGCATGATGGGGCATCGGTTTCTTTCCGTGGTAACCTGGTGAAAAAACTCGACGGCGACCATTATGAGTTCCGCGATAAAACCGGCGAAATAAAGGTCCAGATCCCACCCAGCGTGTTTAACGATCGCGAAGTAGAGCCGGATCATCTGCTCACTGTCAGCGGCAGCCTCGATAAAAAACAGGACCCGCCGATCGTTCGCGTCAGTCATCTTGAGAAATAAGCGTCATGTTCTGGCAGCAGCGTAATTAAAGCGTCTGCTGCTCCTGGCGAACGCCTGGAAAATATTATTATCAGAATTAACTGATGAAATTATTTACCGATCGGCTCTATATATTAATTAAGCATTGCTGAAGTCGGGATTAATTATATCCGGCGGCAATTTACTCCTTACTGCATATAATGAGGCAAAAATGGGACTCTTTAACTTTGTAAAAGACGCGGGTGAGAAACTTTGGGATGCGGTGTCCGGACAACATGACGAACAGGCAAAAAAAGTACAGGACCATCTGAGTAAGACCGGTATTCCGGATGCGGACAAAGTTAACGTCCAGGTGACCGACGGGGCGGCTATTGTCTCGGGCGTAGCCCTTAGTCAGGAAGCCAAAGAAAAGCTGCTGGTGGCGGTCGGGAACATTGCCGGCATTGCCAGCGTTGACGATCAGGTTAAAACGGATACGCCGGCTAAAGAAAGCCAGTTCTATACCGTTAAGTCAGGTGACACCCTGAGTGCTATTTCTAAGCAGGTTTATGGCGATGCAAATCAGTACAATAAAATCTTTGAAGCTAACAAACCGATGCTGAAAAGCCCGGAGAAAATTTATCCGGGTCAGGTTCTGCGTATTCCTGAATAACGCATTATGAGTTTATCCCCGGCATTTACCGGGGATTTTTCTCAGAAGCTATAGGACAAATTCACCGAGTAGTTCAGCGGCTCGCCGTACACTTCTGAATCGCCCAGCCAGCTGTAATAACTGCGGTCAAACAGGTTTTGCACATTGGCCTGAACCGCGAGCTGTTTTGTCATCTGATAGCGAGCAAATAAATTCACCAGCGGATAACTGCCCTGCGATACACGTTTGGTGTCGCCATTCGGCGCGGTCGCATCCCGGTATACGCCATTTTGCCAGTTCGCGCCGCCGCCCACGGTGACCTCCGGCAGCATTGGCAGCTGATAGCGAGTAAACAGCTTAAAGGTAGTTTGCGGCATCATGCTGTTAAATCGACCTGCTGTATCGCGGGCAACATAACGGGTTGCGCCAAAGGTCATCTGCAGGTTGTCGGTTACCGCGCCGTTCAGTTCAAACTCAGCGCCTTTACTCGTAGCACCTTTCGCCGGGTAATATGCCTGTTCGCTGCTGCCATTAACGAAAGTACCGTCGATGGACTGGCCAACGTTATCCTGCTCAATGCGGAATATAGCGACAGTGGCCGTCAGACGACCATTCATCCAGTCGGATTTCAGCCCGGTTTCATAGCTTTTACCCGTGACCGGCGAAAGATACTTGCCGCTGCTGTCGCGTTTGGTTTGCGGCTGGAAGATAGAGGTATAGCTGGCGTACGCTGACCAGATATCGTTGATGTCATAAACCAGCCCACCATACGGCGTAATGTTGGTTTTGCTTACGTCTCCGCTGCTGCCGTTGGTGCTCCACTGCGTATAGCGCGCGCCGAGGATCAACGACAGCGGATCGGCCAGGGAGAAGCGGGCGGCAGAATAGGCAGATTTCTGGCGCACGACGTTATCAGCATTCAGATACCAGTCGCCCCACGCCGGATCGATAACATCACCGTTCCAGCTATCATCAAAACGGCCCATCTGCTGACTATCAATCGGCCCGTCTGAACTGTAGGTCGCGTTATGCTGACGGCTATAGTTCACTCCGGCCACCAGCTCATGCTGGCGTCCGAGCAGGGTGAACGGTCCGGTGGCGTAGGTATCAACCGAATCCAGCTTGCGCTTGCCTTTATCCTTACTGCCAAAGCCGCTGGTGCCTTCGCCCGTGATCATGTCTGGTGAACCCATCACATACAGCAGCTTGTCATTGAAATTCTCTTCCGCGTGCGTGCCGTTCAGCTTTAGCGCCCAGCCGTTATCAAAATTGTGGCTGGCATTAGCAAAGACTTTACGCGAGTCCAGGCTATAGCGCGTCCAGTCTGCGGCGGTATTGGTGCTGCGATCGTAATGTGTGCGAACGCCGTTGCTGTACCAGGTCGGCAGCCCGCCCCAGGTCGGATTGCCGGTATTGCTCTCCTGATAGTCATAGCCCAGCGACAGCGTGGTACGCTCGGTAATATCTGCATCCATCACGCCGTAGAGGAATTTTTTGGATTTATGGTAGCGGTCTAACCAGCCGTCCTGATCCTGATAACCTGCCACAATGCGCCCGCGTACCGATCCCATTTCATTCAGCGGACCGGAAACATCCGCCACGTAGCGCTGGGTGTTCCAGCTGCCGTAGCTGGCATTCACGTTGCCGGTAAATTCTTTGCTGTCCGCGCGTTTACGCACCATATTCACAGACGCTGCCGGGCTTCCCGCGCCGGTCATCAGGCCGGTTGCGCCGCGTACTACCTCAATGCGGTCATAAATGGCAGTATCGGAGGCTGCATCGCCATAGTTCCAGACATCGCTGACGGAAGTGGGGATGTCATCATAGGTATAATTGCTGATTTCAAAGCCGCGCGAGAAGTAGGATGAACGCTCGCTGTCAATGATTTGCGCCGAGACGCCGGTAGTATTGTCCAGCACCTCACCGACCGTTTGCAGATCCTGATCGGCCATTCGCTGTTGGGTAATGACGCTGAATGACTGCGGCACATCGCGCGGTGTCAGGGTCATTTTGGTGCCTGCGTGCGTAGTGGCCACGTTGTAATCGTGCGCAGTATCCCCCTCTGCGGCACTTTCAGTCCCGTTAACCACCATAACCTGTTCCGCCGCGTTAACCTCTTCGGCCCAGGCGAGGGAGGGAGTTACAACGGCGTGAATAGCCAGTGCCAGTACCGAAACGGCGATACCGGATGTGCCGGTTCCTTTGCTATCAAAAGACATACCTGATTCCTGTCAGAAAAGAGTGTCGCTTCTTTTATGTGGTTATAGCGCAACGGGTTTTGTCGCTATTTGGCCCGTGCGGGAAGAAGCTTTTTTGAGAATGGCAATGATAATTATTAGTGTTTACAAATACCAGCACATATTGACATAAAATTAACAATGCCTGGCTATCAAAAGCGGGGAGGGAGGTTTTATCCGTCGCCTGCTACCCTAAGGCTTTCGCTTTAAGGATCAATGATGGTGCTACGCAGAAGAATCACGCTGGTGGGATGCGTGTTGTTATCCCTGCTTTCGGGCTGTAAAAATCACCGGATAAATCGCACGGTGGTGTATGAAAATACGGTTTACCACTGGCGTATTGAGCATGTGGTGAACACGATTTATCCTGCCAGCACGCGCCAGTACTATGAGGTTTTCCTTAACGATCGACTGCTGATCCTGCCGGCAAATACCTTTAACGATGAAAATGATATTCAGATGTTTATTGCCGCAGGGGGTTTTGATATTGGTCACTGGCGCAATAAATCAATTGTGGTGAGCTTTGAAAATAATCAGCAGCGCGAGGGAAAGGAAATACGGCTAATACGGTCAGTGATGCTTGCACCAGAAAAGGAAAATGAGGTGCTGGTCACGGATATGTTTACCGGGCAGCAGGTTATTGTTCAGCGCAAGTAAGCGCAAATAAATACCTACTATATTTAGTGGGGGCTGTTCGACTGTTTATTGTCCTTTAAGATTATTCTGCATTTCTTCCTGGATTAAGAAGAGTAACAATATGTTACGTTCAGTCAGTCATTTTTATTGGCAGAGCAAGATAGCTACTTCTGCATAATTTATGACAACGCCTAAAGGAAAAAAAGTGAAAAAAATAGCTCTGGTCGTAATGCTCGCTGGCAGCATGGTAAGCGGCACTGTAATGGCAGATGATCATTCAGTATCAGTAGGTTATGCTCAAGGTAAAGTAGAAGGCTCTAAAAATATTCGTGGTGTAAACCTTCAATATCGTTATGAATTTGATTCTCCACTCAGCGTTCTGGGTTCATTCACTTATTTGAAAGGCGACGACAGTCAGGATTATTATTTTGAAGGCGATGCTGTTCACAATAATATTGACGCTAAATATTATTCACTGTTGGCAGGGCCGGCGTACCGAATTAACGAATATGTTTCGCTGTATGCTTTAGGTGGGGTAGCGCGAACAAAAGTTGATGCCAAAACGACCTGGCGTAATGCCGGAGATGGGTATGTTGGGCGTGAAAGTTATAACGAAAAATCCACTTCATTTGCGTATGGTGCCGGGGTGATATTTAATCCGGTTGAGGACCTTAGCGTGAATGTCGGCTACGAAGGCACCAATATTGATATTGATGGCTCGCGTTCTATCAATGGATTTAATGTTGGCGTAGGCTACCGGTTCTGACATTGTGACGACGACACCGGCCGGTTGAAACGGCCAGTGTCGTTTTCGCTGTCACTACCGTTCACGCAGCGCCTCTTTCGCGCGGTTAAACGGTTTGATCAGATAATCCACAATCGTTTTTTCCCCGGTTTTAATATCCACTGTGGCGATCATCCCCGGTGCAATTGAGAACCGGCGACCAGCTTTATTGAGCAGAAAATCTTGATGGGTGCGGATAAACACGCGATAGTAAAAAATTTCCGGCTTCACTTTATCCTGAATAGTATCCGGGGAGATGGTTTCCACTTCACCTTCCATGCCACCGAAAATCGCATAATCGTAAGCGGTGATTTTGACCAGTGCCCGCTGACCAGGATGAATAAAGGCAATATCACGCGGCGATAAGCGGGCTTCAATTAATAACCGATCGTCGATGGGCACAATCTCCATCATCTCGCCGTTAGGCGGGATCACGCCGCCGATGGTCGTCACCTGAATATTCTTCACAATACCGCGCATAGGGGCACGTATCGTCAGACGGGTAACGGAATCTTCCCGGCCTTTAATGATCGCTGACAGCATCTCGACTTCGGCATTGGCTTTAGACAGTGCTTCGCGGGCCTGAACGTAATACTGAGAGCGCACATCGCTGAGTTTCAGGCCCAAATCGCTTTTTTGCCGCTGCAAACGCAGCACTTCGACATGGCTGGCCGCGCCGCTTTTCTCCAGCCGCTGGGTGATTGCCAGCTCTTTATTAACCGACGTCTGCGCTTCTTTAAGTTCGGATTGCGCATCAGCAAGCTGCGCCCGGCGGGAGGTATAAAGTCGGGTTTCAGCCGCGATCAGCTCTGGCCAGGCTTTTAGCGAATCCGGAAACACCAGCGGCTTGTCGCTGACCTCGGCATACAGACGCGCGCTGGAGGCCAAAGAAGCCCGGTAACGCGCCGCACTTTCGCCGACGTTGGATTCAGATCGTGTCGGGTCCAGGCGCGCCACAACCTGTCCGGCCTGAACCTGATCGCCCTCACGCACCATCAGTTCTGCCAGCACGCCACCGTCCAGCGACTGTAAAAGCTGTTCGCGTGAACTGGGCACCACCTTCCCCGTGCCGGTAGATACCTCGTCCAGAACGCCAAACCATGCCCAGATGCCCATGATGGCAAACAGCGCAGTGCACAGTACAATAATACGCGTTGCCCCGGAGAAAACATTCTCGCGCTGATCGTTGAGATCGTCAAAAGCGGCGTCACGCTGACTGGTTTTCATTATTCGCCTCCCGCCCGGTTGTTGGCATAGTCTTACGACTCTGGCTTAACGCCTGATTTTTCGGCGCGTCCATCACCAGTTGTCCCTCTTTCAACACCACTACTCGCTCGACCAGATCGAGTACCGGCACACGGTGCGTGGCGACGATGAGGGTGCGATGACCCAGCCATTCACCGAGCCGCTGGATAAATTCCCGCTCGGTATGTTCATCCAGCGAGGCGGTCGGCTCATCAAGCAGCACGATATTGGGCGAGCGCAACAGCATTCTGGCCAACAGGATCGACTGACGTTGCCCGCCGGAAAGCCCTGTACCGCCCTCCATAATCAGATGATCCAGTCCCTTCGGCTGGGTTTTAACAAAATGCGCCGCGCCGCTTATCTCCAGCACCTTAAAAATCTCGTCATCGCTGGCATGGGGCGCACCCAGCATCAGGTTTTCCCGCAGCGTACCGTAGAACAGGCGCGCATTTTGACTGAGAAAACCGATATTACGCCGCAGGTCGGCCATATCAATTTGCGCCAGACTCAGGCTGTCAAGTCGCGCCTCGCCGCCCGCCAGCTCTATACCACCCGCCAGCGCCTGAAGCAGCGTGGATTTCCCGGCACCGTTACGCCCGAGAATGGCCACGCGCTCGCCGGGCTTAATCTCCAGCCGATTCACCCGCAGCGGAATGCGCTGATCGTCGTTGTAATAGCGAAATTGCGCCGCCTCAAACTGGTAATGGCCGTGGAAAATCTCCTGATGAACCAGATTGTCATCGCGCTGCGTCTCGGTGGGCAGTTGCATAATGCTGTCCAGGCCAACCTTCGCTGCTTTGACCTGTTGCCAGCGGGCCAGCACGCCGCACAGGTTTGCCATTGGGGCAATCATTCGTGAGGCCAGCATTGACGCTGCGACCACTGCCCCGGTCGTCATGGTGCCTTCAATCACCAGCGGCGCACCGAACATCACTACCGCTGCGTACACCAGACTCTGGACAGTGATCCCCCAGCTGATCAGCCCCTGCGACAGCTCACGCGTGCGCAGGCCCGACTCGGCAGTGATCCGAATATAGTGATTCCACTGCTGTAAAAAGCGGTTTTCCGCCTGCATCAATTTGATATCTTCCAGCCCCTGCACGCTCTCGACCAGCACCGCATTGCGCAACGTGGCTTCGTGGGCCGACTGGTTCGCCAGCACCGCCAGCTTCTTCTGTAACAGCAGACCTGGCAGGATCATCATCAGCGCCGCGACTGGGGCAATCCACGCCAGCGGCGGGGCGATGATCGCCAGCACCACCATAAACAGCAAGAAGAAGGGCAGATCGACCACCGTTGACATGGTGGATGAGGTCACCATTTCGCGGATCTGCTCCAGCTCGCGTAACTGGGAGATAAAGCTGCCGGTCGAGCGGGGGATCGCGCTGTTGCGCAGGCGCAGGGCGTGGCTGAATACCCGGTCGGAGACACGCATATCGGCCCGTTTCCCCAGCAAATCCATAATATTGCCGCGCGCGATGCGCAGCAGGAAACCGAAGATCACCGCGATCAACACCCCGATAGCCAGAACGTACAGCGAGGGCCACGACTGCGCCGGGATCACCCGGTCATAAACCTGCATGGAAAAGATGATCCCGGAAAGCGACAGGACGTTGATTAGCAGCGCTGCCAGCATCACCGGGCCGTACGGTTTGAGATCTTTCATTACCAGGCTTTTCAGCCAGTCCGGGCGAAAGCGGGAGAGATAGCTATCAACCCGACTGTCCTTCAGCGCCGACAGTGGGCGCAGCGCCACCACGGAGCGGATCTCAGTCAGCAGGGCGCTTAACGCCACCCGGTTACGCTGCCGCTGGTCGCCAATAACGCTTATCTCAAGCGTGTCGTGACCGTCAAACTGTTCGATTATCGCCAGTTGATCGTCCGCCAGCACCGCTACCACCGGCAGTTGCCAGCGGGAGAGCGCCAGCTCAGGCTCCTTTAATGGCTGAAAAGAGAGCCCGCTCTGGCGCGCCATCTGGGTCAGTGCAGGCAGCCACGTCTTACCCTGAAACCACGGCGCACTGGCCTGAAGGGTTCCTGGTGAACAGGAGATACGGTAATGCGCGGCCACATCACTGATAGCCAGCGCCCAGCGCGCCAGTTTGTCGCGGGTTAAGGTGCTATCCTCGGGGATCGCGTTGTGCATCATGGCTGGATCTCCACAGACTGAATTCGACGGTTCTCAAGGCCAAACGCGCTGCGCAGTTTGCCGGTGTTATAGAGGCAGTTAAGCTGAAGCTGGTGGAGTTGACTCAGCGTTTGCTGCTGCGCGAATCGCGCCTGATAGACCTCCTGTTCGGCGTTCAGTACGTCCAGCAGCGGACGCGAGCCTAAATCCAGATATTGTTGCTGATAGAGCTGACGGGTGCGCTCACTGAGCGCCTGCTGACGGGCCTGCACCTGAAGCGAGGTCGCCAGGTTCAGGGCTTCGCTGCGTGCTTCGAGCAGCTTCTGGCGCACCTGGAGGCGCACGCGCTGGATCGTGGACTGGGCGGTGTCAACCGCATGACTGGCCGCACTGCGTCGTGCGGTAAGGCCGCCGCCCTGATAGATAGGCATCTGCACCCGTACCCAGGCAGAGTATTGCGTGCGATCCAGTTCGGCGTTGTTGGCATATTTATCATTAAGATAGTGTCTGACTTCCGGCTCCAGCGAAATGGTCGGCGTCATCTGGGCATCGGCATATTCCAGATTGGCCTGGGCGACGTTGGCCTGCGCCCACGCCGCCAGCACCGACGGCACCAGCCGGTCATCTGGCTGCGCGATATCGCAACTGCGGTTCAGTTTTGCGGGAAAATCGTTGCTGATGTCGTTGAGGTTATTCCAGCCAAGCCAGGTCATGAGCGTCGCCTGAGCGCTTTCAAGACTGGCCTGATACTGGACAAGCTGTGCCCGTGCGCCTTCGATACGCGCCTCGGTTTGGACCACATCAGACAGCGAACTGGCTCCTTCGTCGTTGCGCTGATGGGCAAGACGGCCAATCGTGCTCAGTGCGTCGAGTTGCTCCTGAGCAATAACCACCATCTGCTGCCAGGTCTGGACCTGAACCAGCGCCGTGGCGGTATCATGCCCGACGGTATCAATACTCAGCAGCACGTTAGCCTGCTCCTGTGCCACGCCCGCACGTTCGGCTTTGACCTGACTGGAGACCTTGCCAAAGTCATAGAGCATTTGTGACAGCGACAGCACCAGTGACGGGCTGAAACCGCTATCGGAGTAGGTATTGCTATAACCGTTGTTCATCCCGGCGTTAACCTGCGGATAATATTTCGCCCGGGCAACGTCAACTTGATCGTTTTGCGATGCCAGCTTGCCCACGGCTTCGCCAATCGACGGATGCCATGCCACGGCGCGATCAACGGCTTTTTCAAGGCTGAGCAGCCCCGGCGCAGCGGTCTCCAGCGGTAACGCGCTCACGCCGTCCAGAGACGGTAGCGCCTGCTGCCGGGCAAGTTCAGCTGAAGCGATAGTCGGCGGAGCTTCGGCGGCAGACAGTGGAAACGGACACAGACAGCTTACCAGCCATCCGACAACGGGCCGTAATTTTCGCATAGATTATCCCTAATAAAATGTTGCTGCTTGTCTTGCCCCGGACGACATCGTCCGGGGCTATTTTGTGTCTATCAGGTAATGATGTGATTTTGTTGAATCAGCTCCTCAAGGTTGGTCTGTACGTTCTCCAGGGTGACCAGATTGGTGGATTGATATGTGGTTCCGGCTCCGTCGCGGTCAATCGCGATAGTGATGTTATTGCCGCTGGTGGTGACAGTCAGGTAATTGCCCAGCGTGGCCTGATCGCCGTTCCAGCCCACCAGCAGGTCGCCAATGTCGATTTTGTCACCCTGCGCCAGCGAGAAGTTGCTCCACGTATCGTTGCCGTTACCGCCGGTAGCGCTGGTGGTATTCAGCAACTGATAAATCAGCGTATCTGCATAGGCTGTACCAATGACCGTATCGTTTTGCGCGGTGCTCACAAATTGCGGGGCCATGTCGATGGTCAGCGTGGCGTTATCGGTATGCCCGTTCTGGTCGTTGAGGGTGTAATTGAACGTCTCCCTGGTGGTCATGGAGGCCGTGGCGACGCCCGGTCGCAGCGCGTAGCTGTATGCGCCATCGCTGGCGATGGTCAGGGTGCCGTAGTGACCCTGAACCGTTCCACTGGCTCCGTTACTGGTAAACGGATCGAGCGTGACAGTACTGCCGTTAAAGCCGGTAATGGTCAGTCGGGTATCAACGGTGGAGAGCTGATCCACCACGCCGGCGGCATCACTGCCGTCATAGATATTGCCGTTGATGGTATGCACGCCGCTGGTTTCGAAGTTATCCAGATCCCAGGCGGTGCCGGTGATCCGCGGGGTGATGGTAATGTTGCCAACAGACAGCGCGCCGATACTGCCGGTATAGCTCAACGTATAGTTGCCGGAATGCAGTTCCAGCCCGCCGAGGCTCACTGCAATAGCGTTGCCGAGCAGAGCACCGCCGCCAAATGAACCGGTGCGCACGGCTGTTGCGCCGTCATACAGGGTCCAGTTGACGGTCAACCCTCCCAGAGCCAGACCGGAGGCAACGGTAAAGTTCAGTACCGCATCTTTCACCGCGGTCCCCGCTGCGACTTCAATAATGCCGCTGCCGGTCCCGCTGGTGCGCGAGATGAGCGAACTGGTCCAGGTGGCGCTGCCGACGGAATTGTCGGCAAAGGCTGTCGTATCCTGTAGCGTGGTGAAGGTCATTAGCGGGCTAACATCGTCGACGGCATTGACCGGCAGCGGGGTCGCAATAATGTTCAACGAGGCGCTGTCCGTGCTGCCATCCGGCGTACGCACGGTGTAAATAAAGCTGTCCGGTGCGTTAATACTGTCCGCCCCGACGCCGCTGCGCAGTGTATAGCTGTAATTCCCGGCCTGGTCGATGGTTAGCGTGCCGTGGCTGCCGGTGATGGTTGCGCCTCCTGCGCCCACCGCAACACCATTGACTTCCGTGACCAGCGTCCCGGCTGGCGCAACGTCGTTATCCAGAACATTACCGCTGGTGGTGGCGGTGAGGCTTTCCACGTTGTAGACGCGATCCTGAAGGATATTCAGGGTATAGCCGGTCAGCGCGGTCACCCCGGACGCATTATTCAGCAAGAACAGGTATTCACCGCCCGGCAGGGTCAGCGTGAGCTGGCCGGATTGACCGCCCAGGAGCGGCACCCGCAGCCAGCCGGGTTCCACCCGATATTGCTCAAACTGCTGAATCGCATCGTTAAAGCGATAGACGTACAGGTCGAAAGTGGAGAGCAGCGCCACGCCACCAGCGCTGGATTGCAGCGTCAGCGTGCGGGTAGAGCCCTCCTCAACATCGAACACAATCGGGTTAGTGATGTTATTCAAAATGTTGGCATTGAGCACATTGCCGAGCGCAATGCCGACCACCGAGAAGCTGCTCTGCGATGACGGGCCGTTATTAACGATCTCCACCTGCGTTTCATAGGTCAGCGTTGCGGTATTATCGACCGCCGTAACCGTGCTCCCTGCGGTTCCCGCGCCGAGAGCCACCACCAGCTGCGCGCTGTCACTGACGCCGTTATGCGTAATGGTGTAGGTGAAGCTTTCGGTGCGGCCCAGTACCGTGGGCGAGGTGCTGGTCAGCGCATAGCGATAGCTTCCGTCGGCATTAATGGTCAGCGTGCCGTACAGACCGTCAATGATGGCTCCGCCTGCACCCACGGTGACTGTCTGACCGCTGGCATTACTGACCTGGCTTACCACCGTACCGTTTGGCGCACTGTCTCCACCGCTCACCGGATCGATATCCTGGATAACGTTGCCGACGTGAACCGTTTCGCCGTTCAGCGTTCCGGCACTGGTTTGAACCACCGACACATTCAGGCTGGTGAAGGAGCCGGTCGCCAGCAGGTTAGAGTTATAGCTCAGCACGCGGTACGTGCCGCCGGTCAGACCGTCGAGGGTAAAGTTGACGCTGCTACCGTTGAGGGTCAGAAGATCGGCAAACTGCGGCTGGGAAGAATCTGCTACGGTCACCCATGCATTGCTGGTGGGGTCGAGGCGCTGCACGGCGATTTGCTGGGTATTAAGCAGTGACAGCACAATGCCGGTGGCCGCAGAATCAATACTCAGATCTGCCCGACCGCCCTGGGCGACAGTAAAGGTGACCTGCGCAGTGTCGTTACCCAGCACCGTCGCATTATTACCCAGCGCGCCGATCAGCAGGACGCCGTAGTCGGTATAGTTTTCCGTGGTCACGGTAGCGTCGGTGGTCAGATCCAGTTCCGTGACGTTATCGCTGGCTGAAAGCGGCAGCACCGGCGCGGTCAGCGTTGTTGCAGGCGAAACGTTACCTGCGCTGTCACGGGCGGTGACCGCAATGGCTTCGCCTTCGGTCTGCCGGTCGCTCAGGGAAATGCTCCATGCACCGCTGGCGCTGGCCGTGGTCGTGAGCTGAACGTTACCCGGCAGCGTGACAATAACCGTGCTACCGGCTTCGGCGGTTCCACCGATCGCGCCGCCGTCGGCACTAAGTGTTGCCTGCGGTGCTGGCGGGGCGAGGGTATCCACAATCACGCTATAGAGCGCCGATGCGCCGCCGGTATTACCTGCGGCATCCGTGGCAGTAGCGCTCAGATTATGTGTGCCCTGCGCCAGGTTGATGCCTGGCGTAAAGGACCAGCTACCGTCGGTTGCCACGGTAGTGGTGCCAATTTGCACGCCATTGTCCAGAATACGCAAGGTGGCTCCGGCCTCGCCGGTACCGTTCAGCGTCGGGCGGGCGTCGTTGGTGGCGGCACCGTTGCCCACGATGCCGGTGATCGGGGCGATATCATCGGTAATGCTGACAATAATCGGCACATCCGGCGCGGTCGTATCCACGGTCAGAGTGAAAGGCGCGGACAGCGCACTGGTGTTACCTGCCGCATCGGTCAGAGTAGCGGTGATGCTGTGCAGACCGCTGGCCAGCGCCGTGGCCAGTGTCAGGCTCCAGTCGCCGCTTGCCGCGACCGTTGTGCCGCCAATGTCCACACCGTTATCAAACAGCCGCAGGGTCGAACCCGGCTCGCCCCGGCCGCTGAAGGTAGGCTGGGTATCGTCGGTAGTGCGTCCGCTGACCAGCGGGCCGGTAACGCTGCCGACATCATCGTTAGCCAGGGCAATAACCGGGGCCGTCGGGGCGACGGTATCCACCACAATAGTGAAGGACGCTGACGCCGGGCCGCTGTTGCCTGCCGCGTCGGTAGCTGATGCCGTAAAGGTATGGCTACCGTTAGCCAGCGCGGTTTGCGGGGTGAACGTCCATCCGCCGGTATTGTCAGCCTGCGTGGTACCGATGACGACGCCATTGTCGATGATTTGTACCGTCGCACCGGCTTCGCTGGTTCCGGTCAGCAGTGGCCGGGTATCGTCGGTAGATTGACCGCCTGTCAACGTGCCGGTCACGCTGCCGACATCATCGGCAATGCTGGCGATGACCGGAGCCGCGGGCGCGCTGGTATCGACAGTAAAATTAAACGCGCCGGACGCCGGGCCGGTATTGCCTGCGACATCCGTAGCCACTGCGGTGATAGCGTGTGGCCCCTCGGCCAGCGGGGTTTGCGGCGTAAAGACCCAGCTGCCGGTGCCGCCAACGGTCACCACGCCGATCTGCACACCATTGTCGAACAGTTGCAGCGTGGAACCTGCTTCCGCGCTGCCGCTCAGCGTTGGCCGGGTTTCGTCGGTGGTTTGTCCCGCAGTCAGCGCCCCGGTCAGCGGACCGGTGGCGTCAACCACCGAAACCAGGGCCGGAGCCAGCGGGGCCTGGGTATCCACGTTGAGCGTAAAGGCCGGGGAGGCGGCGCTGGTATTGCCCGCCGCATCGCTGGCGGTGGCGGTAAAGCGGTGGACGCCATCGGCCAGTGCCGTTGTCGGTGTAAAAGTCCATGCGCCCGTGTTATCAACCTGCACGGTGCCAATCGGTGCGCCGTTATCAAGCACCTGCACCGTTGCACCCGGTATCCCGGTACCGTTCAGGGTCGGCAGATTATCATCGGTAACCTGACCTTCTGCCAGCGCGCCGGTGAGGGGGCCTGCATCATCAATAATGGTCGCAATGACCGGCACGGCAGGCGCGGTAGTGACAATGTTAATGTCAAAACCGGCGGTAGTCGGGCCGGTATTGCCTGCCGGATCGACGGCGCTTAGCGTAAAGCTGTGCGGACCGGCGGCCAGCGCCGTGGTGGGGGTAAAGGTCCACGCGCCGGTGCCGCTGACCAGCGCACCGCCAATCTGCACGCCGTTATCAAAAACCAGCACGGTGGCATTCGCTTCGGCGGTGCCGTTAAGGGTTGGAGTGGTGTCATCGGTACTCTGCCCGGTGGCGAGTGACCCGGTGACGGTTCCGGCGTCATCCACGACGTTTGTCAGCACCGGCAGCGGCGGAGCAAGGGGGTCGACAATCACCGTGAACGGTGCCGAGGCCGGGCCGCTGTTGCCTGCGGCATCGGTTGCCACGGCGGTCAGATCGTGCGGACCGTCGCCCAGCGCAGCCGCCGGGGTAAAGGTCCAGTTGCCCTCGGTATCAGCCACAACGCTGTCCAGCACTTGCCCATTATCATAAATGCTCACCGTTGCACCGGCTTCGCTAGTGCCAGTCAGCGTTGGCTGCGCATCGTTAGTGATTTGGCCGTTGACCAGCACACCTGTCTGGGCATCAACATCGTCAGCCACCTGGACTATCGCCGGCGCATCCGGCGCGACGGTATCGACAGTCAGGGTGATCGGCGAGGAGGTGCCGCCGGTGCCGTTCGCATTGGTTGCATTCACCGCAAAGGTATGCGGACCATCGTTGAGCGTACCGGGTAGCGTGTATGACCACGCGCCGTCGGCATCGGCCGTCACGCTATCAACAATTGCGCCATCAACGATGATCGTCACGACGACATTCGGCTGGGCGGTCCCGCTCAGTGCGAGTTGATTATCATCGGTGCTCTGCCCGTTGGTCAGATTGCCGGTGAGGGTGCCGACATCATCGGTAATGACCGTGATGGCAGGAACCGCAGGCAGGCCCGAGTTCGACGACGGGAAGGTCGTCGGCGAACTGATATTACCTGCCGCATCCTGTACCACAACGGTCAGTGTTCCGCCCCCGGTCTGCGCCGGGGTCAGCGTCACGGTAAAGTTGCCGTTTTCACCGGTGAGCGCGCGTCCCAGCACATTCCCCAGCGCGTCGCTGACTATAGCCGTCGTCCCCGCTTCGGCCGTGCCCGACACGGCGGTGCCGTCACCCGGCGTGGTCAGATCCTCCGGCGCATCAGGGGCGGTCAGATCCACATTAAAGGTAAACGGTGCGGAGAGAACGCTGGTGTTGCCCGCCGCATCTGCCGCGCTGACGGTCAGGGTATACAGACCTTCAGTCAGTGCGGTGAGGGGGGTAAAGGTCCAGTTACCGGCACCATCCACCTCTGCTGTGCCGAGTAGCGTGGTATTGGCGTAAAGGGTCACGGTACTGTTGGCTTCTGCCGTCCCGCGGATCAGCGGCAGGGTGTCATCGGTAAACCCGCCGTTTGTCAGCGCTGCCGTGAATGGCCCGATATTATCCTCAACCGCAGTGATGACTGGCGCGAGCGGGGCCGTGGCATCGATCGTCAGGTCAAACCCGGCGGTCGCCGGGCTGATATTGCCTGCGGCGTCAGTGGCGGGGGGCGGCTGCGGGTAATTACCGTCGGCCCGCGCCGGGGCGGGGGGAAAGTTCCAGTTTCCGCTGCCGTCGGCAAGGGTGGTGCCAATCGCAATCCCGGCATTATAAATCGTGACGGTGCTGTTGACGGGGGCAGTGCCTGTCAGCGTCGGCAGATTGTCATCGGACAATGCGCCACTGGTCAGCGGACCGGTTTCTGCACCGACATTATCATTGACGCTCAATAATACCGGCGTTTCAGGGAGGGCGGTCTGCACATTGATGATGAAAGGTAGCGACGGGTTGCTAACGTTGCCCGCCGGATCGGTGGCGGTTAACGTCAGGCTGTGTTCACCCATGCCAAGCGGCACCGGCGGGGTAAAGCTCCAGTTACCGTTGGCGTCCACCAGCGTGGTGCCCAGCGCATTATCAATGCCGTCATACACGGTGATGGTATCGCCCGGCGTGCCGCTTCCGCTTAACGCAGGTTGCGTATCATTAGTTTGTTGTCCGGATGTCAAATCACCAATGCCGTCCGGCACATCGTCAGTGACTGCGTTGAGAACCGGCGTCAGCGGCGCAGTAGTATCGACCACAATAACGAAGGCGGCAGAGGCCGGGCTGACATTACCCGCGCTATCTGTGGCGACGGCGGTCAGGGAATGAGGGCCTTCCGCCAGCGCCGTAGTCGGCGTAAAGGTCCAGTCTCCGTTCTGATCGACGGTGGTGGCCCCTAACAGGATGCCGTTATCGTACAGTGTGATATTTGCTCCCGGCTCAGCGCTGCCGCTGAGCGCAGGGCGTGTGTCGTCGGTGCTCTGACCGGCGGTCAGGTTACCGGTTACGCTACCCACATCGTCGGCAATGGTCACAATCGTTGGCGCGACTGGCGCAAGGGTGTCGACCGTCAGAGTAAAGCTGGCGGCCGGGCTGACGTTACCTGCGGCATCCGTCGTACTGACGGTCAGCAGATGTGCGCCATTTGCCAGTGGTGCGATCGGGGTAAAGCTCCAGTTGCCGTTATTGCCCACCTGCACCGTTCCGATGGCTGTACCGTTATCGAAGATCCGCAGCGTGCTGTTGGCCTCGGCCGTTCCGCTCAGGGCCGGACGGGTATCGTCGGTCACCTGCCCGGCGGTCAGCGGGCCGGTAACACTGCCAGTATCATCAATCACGGCGATAATTACCGGAGCCGCCGGAATAAGGGTGTCCACCGTCAGGGTGAACGGCGTGGAAAGGGCGCTGGTATTCCCCACCGTGTCGGTGATGCTGGCCGTCAAACGGTGCAGACCGTCGCTCAGTGCGGTGGTCGGAGTGAATGCCCAGCCGCCATTCAGGTCCGTCTGCACTGTCCCGATGGCCGTACCATTATCAAAGACCGTTACCGTAGATCCTGGCTCAGCGGTGCCAGAGAGCGCAGGGCGCGTGTCATTGGTGCTTTGACCGTTGGTAATTTGTCCGCTGACCGGATTAACATCGTCCGTGACCAGGGTAATCACCGGGGCCTGTGGAATTGCGGTGTCGACCACCAGACTGAATGCGGCAGAAGGCTCACTGATATTGCCATCGCTGTCCGTTGCGGTCACCGTCAAGACGTGTCCGCCAGCGGCCAGCGGCGTTAACGGCATAAAACTCCAGTTGCCGCTGGTATCTGCGGTGACCGACCCGATTTCCACGCCGTTGTCGAGGATGCGTACCGTGGCGTTCGCCTCCGCGGTGCCGTTGAGCGCTGGACGCGCGTCGTTAGTACTTTGCCCGTTGGTCAGCGCGCCGGTGAATTCCGGCACATCGTCCACAACGCTTGTGATGATCGGCGGCTGTGGCGCTGTGATATCCGGAGCATTCACCGTGCTGGCAGGCCCGGCATTGATGGCGGTGTCGGTTGCCGAGGCGCTCAGCAGTTCGCCGTTGGTTTGTGGCGTGGTCAACGTCACCGTAAACTGGCCGTTAGCATCCGCCGTCGCGTTGCCGAGCGGGATGTTATCTGGCCCAGTGACATTGACCGTGCTACCCGCTTCGGCGGTGCCGGACAAGATGGTGCCATCATCAGACACCACCAGGTCTGATGGCGCAGCGGGCGGCGTCAGGTCCGGCGAGGTAACATTTGCCGCCGGACCGGTGTTATCGGCAGCGTCGGTGGCGGTGGCACTTAATGCCTCACCGGTGATTTGCGCCGGAGTGAGTTCGATACGGAAATCGCCGTTGTCGTCCACCTGCCCGCTGCCTACGTTTTGATTACTGGCGTTAAGAATAGTCACCGTACTGCCTGGCTCAGCGCGGCCGGTGACGATAGCGCCATCCTGAGTGATCGCCAGCCCCTGTGGGGCATCCGGCGCAGTGGTATCCGCTGCACTGGTGGACGCCGACGGGCCGCTGTTGCCTGCCGCATCTGTTGCAATCGCCATCAGCGTCTGACCGTTGGTCTGCGGCGCATTGAGTGTGACGCTAAAATTACCGCCGTCATCTGCAATGCTGCTTCCCAGAGGCGCGCCGTTGGCCCCGGTAATAGTCACCAGGCTGCCTGCTTCTGCGCTACCGCTGACGGTCAGGCCGTCAGCGCTGACATTCAGATCCTCCGGCGCGTCCGGGGCGACAGTATCAACGACAATGGTAAAGGCAACAGAAAGACCGCTGGTGCCTGCTGCGGTAGTGGCGGTGGCGGTGAACGAATAAGGGCCATCCGCCAGCGCCGCTTGTGGTGTGAAAGTCCAGTTGCCGTTGGCATCGGCAGTCACATTACCTGTGGCTATTCCGTTGTTATAGACGGTAATTTGCGCATTGGCTTCGGCTGTTCCGCTCAGCAGCGGACGCGTGTCGTCGGTAGACTGGCCTGTAGTTAACGCCCCGGTGAGGGTACCCACATCGTCAGTGATGGCGATGATGGCAGGTGTATCCGGCAGGCCAGAGTCAGAGCCGGTAAACGGCGTCGGTTCGCCGACGTTGCCTGCACTGTCCTGAATGCGTGCTTCCAGCGGCTGGCTTTGCGTCTGCGACGGTGACAGCCGGACGGTAAAGTTTCCATTCTCGTCCACGATACCGCGACCAATTTGCACGTTATCAGCATTTACCACGGTGATGGTCGCCCCGACTTCTGCCGTGCCGCTGACGGTGGTTCCGTCTTCAGCAACAGCGTTAATTACTGCCGCATCCGGCGGGGTGATATCAATAATCACCGTGACGGCAGCCGATTGCGGGCTGACGTTGCCGACGCTATCGGTCTCCTGCACGGTGAGGCTGTGGCTGCCTTCGGCAAGCGGCGTGTCTGGCGTAAAGCGCCACTGCCCGTCGTTGCCGACCGTAACGCGGCCCAGTTCAACACCGTTATCAAACAACACGACTTGATTGCCCGCTTCGCCGCTGCCGCTCAGCGCAGGACGAGTGTCATCGGTACGTTGACCGTCTGCCAGGGTGCCGGTTAGCAAGCCCACGTTGTCGGTAACTACCGGGGCAATAACCTGCGGGGCGGTCAGGTCGATAGTCAGCGTAAAGGCCGCAGACAGCGGACTGGTATTGCCCGCGCTGTCGGTGGCGTTGACAGTAAGATTATGCGTCCCCTCCGTCAGCGCGGTTGCAGGGGTAAAGGTCCAGGTACCGCTGTTGTCGGCCTGAACGGTACCGATCGCCACGCCGTTATCGAAAATACGTACGGTGGCTCCGACTTCCGTCCTGCCGCTGAGCGCAGGCTGGGTGTCGCGCGTGAGCTGACCGGTAGTTAGCGGCTGCGCGGTCCCGCTGGCATCGTCAATCACGCTAATGATGACCGGCGCGGTCGGCGCAGTTATATCAATCAGCAGATTAAATACCGGCGATGCGGTACTGCTGTTTCCGGCAGCATCGGTGGCGGAAACCGTTAGCGGATGGTTACCACTGCCCAGCGGCGCGTCCGGCGCCAGGCTCCAGTTGCCATTAGCATCAACCTGAGCGGTGGCAATCTGCACGCCATTGTCGAACAGGCGAATGGTGGTGCCGGGATCGCCGCTGCCGGTCAATGTTGGGCGCGTATCATCACTGGCCTGTCCGCTGGTCAGCGGGCCGGTCACACTACCGCTGTCATCGTTGACGCTGCCAATCAGCGGCGTGGCCGGTGCCGTAGTATTAATCGTGATGGTGAAGGGGGCTGACGCCGGGCCGGTATTACCCGATGCATCCGTCGCCGTCAGGGTAAAGCTGTGTGGACCCTCGGCCAGCGCGGCGGTCGGTGTGAAGCGCCATTCACCGTCTGCGTTCACCGGTGCGCTGCCAATCAGCGCACCGTTATCGAGGATCTGCACATTCGAATTTGGCTCTGCCGTCCCGGTCAACGTTGGCCGGGTATCATCGGTTATCTGACCTGTGCTAAGTGCGCCGGTGACGCTGCCGACATCATCGATAACTGTCCCGAGAAGCGGTGCATCCGGGCCGCTGATATCAATCACCAGGGTAAAGCCGCCAGAAAGCGGGCCGCTGTTACCTGCTGCGTCGGTCGCCACGGCCGTAATAATATGGGGGCCATCGCCCAGCGGTTGCGCCGGGGTCAGCGTCCAGTTGCCGGCGTTACTGACCCGCGCGCTGCCAATCGCCACGCCGTCACTGTAAAGCGTAACGGTTGAGCCCGCCTCGGCGGTGCCGTTGAACAGGGGTTGAGTGTCATTAGTCGCCTGACCGCTGGTCAGCGGACCGGTGCCGGGCGCGATATCATCGGTTACCGTGACGATAACCGGCGCGGCCGGAGCAGTAGTATCCACTTGCAGCGTAAAGACGGCCGACGGCGCGCTGCTGTTACCTGCAACGTCTGTCGCGACTACCGTCAGCGGATGAGCGCCGCTGGCAAGTGGCGTTTGTGGCGTCAGACTCCAGACGCCATTGACATTCGTCACCGCGCTGCCCAGCACGCTGGTTCCTTCATAAAGCGTCACGGTTGCGCCAGGCTCTGCGGTGCCGCTAAGCGTTGGCTGAGGATCGTTCGACGGCTGGCCGCTGACCAGCGGGCCGGTATTGCCTTCGACGTCATCCACTACCTGAGCGATGATCGGCGCATCCGGCGCGACGGTATCGACGATCAGCGTGAACGGCTGAGAGCCATCGCTGGTGCCATTGCCGTTGGTGGCCGTGACGGTAAAGGTCACCGTATTGACCCCTTCCGGCAGCGGCGTATTCGGGGTAAAGGTCCAGTTACCGCCAGCGTTCGCCAGCGCAGTGCCAATTTCAGCCCCATTGTTGTAAACCGTAATGGTCGCGCCCGGCTCACCGGTGCCAGTCAGGGTTGGGGTGGTGTCATCGGTGCGCTGGCCGTTGCTCAGATTGCCCACGATCGGGCCAACATCATCACTGACGGCAATAATCACCGGCACTGCCGGGAAGCCCGAACTGGTGGCAGTGAATTCTGCGGCCGGTCCCGTGTTACCGGCTGCGTCGGCCGCCTGAGCCAGCAGCGCTTGTCCGGCAGTCTGCGCCGGGGAAATGCTGATGCTAAACGTACCGTTGGCGTCGGCGGTTCCGCTACCCAGTACCACATTGCCGCTGGCATTAGTGATCGTCACCAGGCTGCCGGCTTCCGCGCTCCCGGTCACCGTTGTTCCCTGCGGTGAAACCGCTAAATCGTCAGGGGCGGCAGGTGGCGTCAGGTCAACAACAAACTGAATGACGGCGGATGGCTGGCTGACATTTCCGATTGCGTCTGTGGCGGTAAATGTCAGGGCATGAGGGCCTTCAGCCAGCGCGCTGGCTGGCGTAAAGATCCAGTTGCCATCAGTGCCGACAGGAGCGCTGCCAAGCACAAGGTTGTTATCGTACAACGTGATGGTCGTGCCCGGCTCGCCGCGACCAGTGAAGGTTGGCTGGCTATCGTCGGTGCGCATGCCGTTAACGATGTTTTCGGTGATCGGACCGGCGTCATCACTGAGCGTCGGCAGCGTCGGAACCGCAGGCGGAGTAGTATCAACGGTAAATGTGACGCCAGCCGACGGTGCGCTGGTGTTACCCGCCGTATCGCTGGCGATCACCGTAATGGCGTGCGGCCCCTCGCCCAGCGGACTGGCCGGGGTAAAGGTCCAGTTGCCTTGTTCATTGACCTGCGCAGTACCGATTTCGCTGTCGTTATCCAGAATGCGGATGGTGGCTCCCGCCTCCCCGGAACCGTTAATCACCGGCTGGGTGGCATCGGTGGACTGACCGTCCAGCAGAGGTCCGGTTATTGCGCCCTGATTATCAATAATGGCGGAGATGACCGGCGTGGCCGGCGCAAGGGTATCGACGATGAGTGCTATCGCCGGGGATGCCGGGCCAACATTGCCCGCTGCATCGGTTGCGCCAACCGTTAATGAATGCGCGCCGTCCGCCAGCGGTGCGTCAGGCGTGAGACGCCAGTTTCCGTCAGCATCTACCGTGGCGCTGCCGATGGCGGCACCATTGTCATAAAGAGTCACGGTGGTGCCCGCTTCGCCGCTGCCGGTAATCACAGGCTGCGTGTCGTCGGTACGCTGTCCGTTAACCAGCGGTCCGGTGATCGTGCCTGCGTCGTCGAGGATCTGATCGGGTACGGGTGCAACCGGAGCGCTGACATCCACCGTCAAGGTAAAGACCGCAGACAGCGCGCTGGTGCCATTCGCATTGGTGGCGGTGGCGGTAAAGGTATGCGCGCCTTCCGCCAGCGCGGCGGCTGGGGTAAAGCTCCACCGGCCGTTGGCACCGGTCAGAGCAGTCCCGAGCAGGACACCGTTATCATAAAGCGTCAGGGACGAGCCTGGTGCCGCGGTGCCTGCGAGCAGCGGACGCGTATCGTCCGTAGCTTGCCCGCTGCCCAGCGTGCCGGTCACTGCGCCGATATCATCAGTCGCAGAAACAATCACCGGCACCGTCGGGAAGCCCGAGCTGGTGGCGGTAAAGGTTGCCGCCGGGCCGCTGTTGCCTGCGCTGTCCTGTGCGCTGGCCGAGAGGGATTGCCCGGCCGTCTGCGCCGGAGAAATTACAATCACAAACGTGCCGTCATTGCCCGCGCTGCCGGAACCCAACACCGTGCCGCCAGCATCAACAATCGTCACCTGGCTGCCTGCTTCAGCACTCCCGGTAACGTTAACGCCGTTTTCACTCACTGCAAGCCCGGTGGGAGCGGCAGGCGGCTGAGTATCGATCACGAAGGAGAACGGTGCCGGGAGCGGACTCACGTTACCTGCAGGATCGGTCGCGGTAAAGGTAAGAGTATGCAGTCCCTCGGCAAGCGCCGCACCCGGTGTAAAGCTCCACTGTCCATTGTCGTCAACCGTCACTGTGCCGGTGACTGTCTCACCGTCATAAATAGTGATCAGACTTCCCGCTTCGCCCGTTCCGCTTAGCGTTGGACGGGTATCATCGGTGGCCTGGCCGTTAGTCAGCGGGCCGGTAATGCTTCCCACATCGTCAGTCACCACAGGAATTGCAGGCGCGACTGGCGCAGTGACATCAACAATCAGAGTGAATACAGGTGACGCTGCGCTGACATTACCCGTAGCATCGGCAGCGGTAACGGTAAAGTCATGATTGCCTTCACTCAGCGCCACATTCGGGGTAAAGATCCAGCGTCCGTCACCGTCTGCGATGGTGGTGCCCAGTTGCACGCCATTATCGTAGATAATAATCTGGCTGCCGATGGCCGCTGTACCGCTCAATTGCGGTTGCGTATCGTCGGTGGTTTGTCCGCTGCTGAGCGTACCGGTAAGGGGGCCGATATCATCAACAACGGCCGTAATGGCTGGTGCATCAGGGGCCGTGATTGCCACGGTGAAACCAAAGGCCGGTGAGGCGACACCGACATTGCCTGCGGTATCTGTCGCCGTCACGGTGATGCTGTGCGCCCCTTCGTTCAGCGGCGAAGAGGGGGTAAAGTGCCAGTTGCCGTTGTTATCCGCCAGTACGCTACCGATTTGCACGCCGTTATCATAGAACGTCAGTGTGGCACCCGGTTCGCTACTGCCGTTAAACGTTGGCTGACGATCGTCCGTCATCTGCCCGTTGGTGAGCGCGCCAGTGAGGGTCCCGGCGTCGTCAATCACCTGTGCGATCGTCGGGGCATCCGGGGCAAGGGTGTCAACAACCAGGGTGAAAGGCTGAGACTCGCCGCTGGTGCCGTTATTGTTGGTTGCCGTGACGGTAAAGGTAAACGCATTTTCCCCTTCCGCCAGCGGGGTCGCCGGGGTATAGCGCCAGTTGCCGGCGGCATCAGCCAGCACGCTATCGACGGCTTCACCGTTAAGATAGACGGTGATGGTCGCGCCCGGCTCGCCAGTCCCGCTCAGCGTCGGCCGGGTATCATCGGTATGCTGGCCGTTGCTCAGATTCCCTCTGATTGATCCTACATCATCGGAGACGGCGAGGATCGTCGGCACGTCAGGGTAGCCTGATGTCGAACCGCTGAACGCGGCGGTCGGACCGCTGTTGCCGGCGCTGTCGCGGGCTATCGCCAGCAGCGATTCGCCGTCAGTTTGCGCCGGGGAAATCGTGACAGAGAAAGTACCATCGCCGCCTGCCGTCGCTGAACCCAGACGGTTACCGTTAATATCACTGATCGTGACCAGGCTTCCGGCTTCCGCTGAACCGGTGACGGTGGTGCCATCGAGGGAAACAACCAGCGCGGTCGGCGCCGCAGGTGGCGTGATATCGATGTTAATGTTCAGCGTTGCGGAGAATTCGCTGACGTTACCGGCCGGATCGGTGGCCGTAAAGCGCAGGGCGTTGATCCCCTGCGCCAGCGGCGTATTCGGGATCAGGCTCCAGTTACCCTGAGCGTCAACCACCGCGCTGCCCACGATGACATTGCCTTGCCAGGCGGTGATTGTCGTTCCCGCCTCGCCGCTGCCGGTCAGGCGCGGGCGCGTTTCATCCGTCGGCTGACCGTCTGCCACCGGACCGGTGATCGTACCGGTATCGTCATTAATTACCGGAACGGCAGGCGCATCCGGTGCGATTGTATCGACCTCAAGCGTCAGCGCCAGCGATGGCGCACTGATATTTCCGGCGGCATCCTGAGCGGTGAGAGTGATGGTATGCGCACCCTCGGTCAAATCGTTCGCAGGCGTAAAGGTCCAGCGGCCGTCAGCCGCTACTACCACGCTGCCCGCAGGTAGGCCGTTATCGTAAAAGGTGAGGGTGGTCCCGGCTTCGCCAGTCCCGCTAAAGGTCGGGCGAGGATCGTCGGTGATCGGCGCGTTAATGGTCGATCCTGAACTGTCGACGATGGTCTCAATAACCGGCATCGGCGGGGCCAGGGTATCCACGACCACATTAAAGGCCGGGCTGGCGGCGCTGGTATTATTTGCTGCATCCGTTGCAGTAACGGTCAGCGCGTGGTTACCCTCTGTCAGCGGCAGCGTCGGCGTAAATATCCAGCTTCCTGCGGCAGTGGTTTGTGTTGTGCCGAGCAGCGCACCGTTATCATAAACCGTGATGATCGTGCCAGGCTCGGCGCTGCCGCTGAGGGCTGGACGGGTATCATCAGTGCTCTGACCGCCGGTCAGCGGCCCGGTTAACGGACCGCTGTCGTCAGTCACTGCCTCAAGTGTGGGAACTTGCGGCGGCGTGGTATCAGGCGCAGTGGTGCTGGCGGCTGGACTGTTGTTGCCGGTCGGGTCGCTGGCCACAACATTCAGCGTTTCACCGTTGGTCAGCGGCGGGGTCAACGGCAAGGTAAACGTGCCATCTGGTGCCGCGGTGGTGGTGCCCAGCGACTGACCGTTGCCATCGGTCACCGTTACAGTACTGCCGGCTTCGGCATTACCGGTGAGCGTTGTTCCGTCTTCTGAAATGGCCAGGCCGTCCGGTGCCGCCGGAGCGGTAATATCCGGTGCGCTAATGTCTGCGCCCGGACCGGCGTTGCCTGCCAGGTTGGTCGCCGTGGCGGTCAACGCTTCACCGTTAATCTGCGCAGGTGTCAGCGTGGCGCTAAAGGTGCCGTCCGGGCCTGCCACGCTAGTGCCAATGATATTGCCACTGGCATCAGTAATCGTCACGGTACTGCCCGCTTCAGCCGTCCCGGTGAGGGTCGTCCCGTCCCCGGTTACCGCCAGATCGCCCGGCGCGGCAGGCGGCGTAGTATCAACAATAATCGTCAGCGGTAAAGAGATGCCGCTGGTGCCGTTACCGTTAGTGGCCGTCAGGGTAAAGGTAAATGTATTCTCCCCTTCCGGCAGAGCCGGGGAAGGGGTAAAACGCCAGTTGCCGGCGTCATCCACCGAGGTCGTACCAATAGCAATGCCATTGTTGTAAACCGTGATGGTGGCATTAGGTTCGCCAGTACCGTTGAGGGTCGGGGGTGGTATCATCCGTGGTTTGTCCGTCGCTCAGATTGCCGGTAACACTCCCCACATTGTCGACGATAGCGACCAGCAGCGGCACATCCGGGACACCGGAGAGTGCACCGCTGAAGGCCGCCGAGGGACCCTGATTACCCGCCGCATCACGGGCTATCGCCGTCAGCGCCTCGCCGTCGGTCTGCGCCGGAACAATGCCAATACTGAAACTGCCGTTTTGATCGGCGGTGCCGCGGCCAAGCATATTGCCGCCCGCATCGGTAATGGTCACGGTGCTGCCCGCTTCCGCGCTGCCGGTGACGGTCGTGCCATCTTCAGAGGTCGTGAGATCGACTGGCGCAGCAGGCGGGGTGGTATCCACCACAAAATTCAGTGCTGATGACGGCGGGCTGATGTTGCCTGCGACATCGGTGAGGGTAACGCTCAGCGCGTGTGCGCCTTCGCCCAGCGGTGTCGTTGGCGTAAAGCGCCAGTTACCCGCGTCGTTAATAATCGCGGTCCCCAGCAACGTCGCTCCATCGTAAATGCTTACCGTCGCACCCGCTTCGCCGCTACCGCTCAGCACCGGGCGCGTTTCATCGGTGAATTGACCTTCAGCAATGGCTCCGGTGATGCTACCTGACGCATCGGTTGCCGCAGGGGAGAGAGGCGCATCTGGCGCAACGGTATCGATAATCACCGTCCACGGGGCTGAGAGCGCGCTGGTATTTCCCACTGCATCGGTCGCGGTAATGGTAAAGCTGTGACTACCGTCAGCCAGGGCTGTCGTCGGCGTGAAGGTCCAGCTCCTGCTGTTATCGACCGTCGCCAGGCCGATAACTGTGCCGTTGTCATACAGAGTGATGGTGCTGCCAGGCTCGGCGCGACCGGCAAATGTCGGCTGAGCATCATCACTGACTTGCCCGTTGATCAGCGGACCGGTCAGCGTGCCTGCATCATCGGTCAGGCTGGTAAAGACCGGAACGGCCGGCGCGTTAGTATCTACTGTCAGGGTAAAGACACCGGATGCCGGGCTGGTGTTGCCCGCCGTATCAGTCGCCGTCACGGTAAGCGCATGATTGCCGTTGCCCAGCGGTGCAGTAGGAGTAAAGCGCCAGCGGCCCGCGCTGTCGATGAGCGTCGAGCCGATTTCAACGCCGTTGTCATAGACAGTAAGCGTTGCGCCCGGCACGCCGCTGCCGGTGAGGGTTGGCGTGGTGTCATCAGTGCTTTGACTATTGCTCAGTGGCCCCGTCTGAGGGCCTGCATCATCAATCGCCACCTCAATCACCGGTGTACCCGGTGTCGCACCATCTGGTGCAGTGACGGTAGCAGTCGGACTGCTATTGCCTGCCGGATCGGTTGCCACCACGTTCAGCGTCTGCCCGTTAATCTGTGCCGGCGTCAGCGAAACTGTAAAACTGCCGTCAGTTCCGACGACAACACTGCCGAGCGGCTGGCCGTTTCCATCGGTCATAGTGATGGTGCTGCCTGCCTCGGCGCTGCCGGTGACGGTGGTGCCGTCTTCGGAGGTGATTAAATCGATCGGGGCTGTCGGCGGAACAGTGTCAACGGTGAGGGTAAAGCTGGCGGAGGTCCCGCTGGTGCCGCTGGCGTTAGGGGCGGGGGGGGTAAACGTATGCGGGCCGTCGGCAAGCGGAGTGGCCGGGGTAAAGCGCCAGTTGCCGGAGGCATCGACCAGCACGGTGCCCAGCAAAACATCATCGCTGTACAGCGAGACGGTGGAGCCGGGTTCGCCGCTGCCGCTGAGGGTCGGCGTGGCGTCATCGGTACTCTGGCCGTTGCTCAGGTTGCCGGTCAGGGTGCCGGCATCGTCGAGCACATTCACAATCACCGGGACGGCCGGCACCTGTGAGTCAGAGCCAGCGAAGGTGGCCGATGGCCCGGTATTCCCGGCCGCATCCTGCGCCACGGCGGTCAGGATCTCGCCGTGGGTCTGCGCCGGGGTGATGCCAATGCTGAAGCGTCCGTCTGCCCCGGTGATGCCACTCCCCAACACGTTGCCGCTGGCGTCGGTCAGGGTCACGGTGCTGCCTGCTTCTGCGCTGCCGGTGACGGTGGTGCCGTCTTCGGAGGTGATTAAATCGATCGGGGCTGTCGGCGGAACAGTGTCAACGGTGAGGGTAAAGCTGGCGGAGGTCCCGCTGGTGCCGCTGGCGTTAGTGGCGGTGGCGGTCAGGGTGTGCGGGCCGTCGGCAAGCGGGGTGGCCGGGGTAAAGCGCCAGTTGCCGGAGGCATCGACCAGCACGGTGCCCAGCAAAACATCATCGCTGTACAGCGAGACGGTGGAGCCGGGTTCGCCGCTGCCGCTGAGGGTCGGCGTGGCGTCATCGGTGCTCTGGCCGTTGCTCAGGTTGCCAGTCAGGGTGCCGGCATCGTCGAGCACATTCACAATCACCGGGACCGCCGGCACCTGCGAGTCAGAGCCAGTGAAGATGGCCGATGGCCCGGTGTTCCCGGCCGCATCCTGCGCCACGGCGGTCAGAGTCTCGCCGTGGGTCTGCGCCGGGGTGATGCCAATGCTGAAGCGTCCGTCTGCGCCGGCAACTCCGCTCCCCAGCACGTTGCCGCTGGCGTCGGTCAGGGTCACGGTGCTGCCCGCCTCGGCGCTGCCGGTGACGGTGGTGCCGTCTTCGGAGGTGGTTAAATCGGTCGGGGCTGTCGGCGGAACAGTGTCAACGGTGAGGGTAAAGCTGGCGGAGGTCCCGCTGGTGCCGCTGGCGTTAGTGGCGGTGGCGGTAAACGTATGCGGACCGTCGGCAAGCGGGGTGGCCGGGGTAAAGCGCCAGTTGCCGGAGGCATCGACCAGCACGGTGCCCAGCAAAACATCATCGCTGTACAGCGAGACGGTGGAGCCGGGTTCGCCGCTGCCGCTGAGGGTCGGCGTGGCGTCATCGGTGCTCTGGCCGTTGCTCAGGTTGCCAGTCAGGGTGCCGGCATCGTCGAGCACATTCACAATCACCGGGACCGCCGGCACCTGCGAGTCAGAGCCAGTGAAGATGGCCGATGGCCCGGTGTTCCCGGCCGCATCCTGCGCCACGGCGGTCAGAGTCTCGCCGTGGGTCTGCGCCGGGGTGATGCCAATGCTGAAGCGTCCGTCTGCGCCTGCAACTCCGCTCCCCAGCACGTTGCCGCTGGCGTCGGTCAGGGTCACGGTGCTGCCCGCCTCGGCGCTGCCGGTGACGGTGGTGCCGTCTTCGGAGGTGATTAAATCGGTCGGGGCTGTCGGCGGGGTGGTATCTACAATCAGCGTAAACGGTTCTGAGAATGTCCCGGTATTGCTAAAAGAGACGGTTAAAATATGCGTGCCTTCACTCAGCGGGGTCGCCGGGGTAAAACTCCACGCACCACGAGCATCCACCAGGGTACTGCCGATAGCGATACCATTGTCGTAGAACGTAATGGTTGCCCCAGGCTGACCGCTACCCGTGAGGGTAGGGCGAGTATCGTCGGTGAGCTGGCCATTGCGTAACTCGCCGGTAATCGATCCCACATCGTCCAGCACGTGGTCAAATGTTCCGGCATCTGACGATAGAAGATCCGGGGCGATGACAGTAGCCGAAGGACTCGTATTGCCAGCCGCATCGGTAGCGCTGACGTTAAGTGTTTCACCATGATTCTGGACCGGGCTGAGCGTCAGGCGGAAATTACCCTCCGCATCAGCGACCCCACTACCAATGAGTTTCCCGCTGGCATCAGTAACCTTAACCGTACTGCCAGGTTCCGCTTTACCGGTCAGCGTTGCGCCTTCATCGCTAATTAAGAGATTGGTCGGCGCAGCCGGGGCTGTCAAATCCGGCGTATCTACGCTGGCAGAAGGGCCAGTATTGCCTGCGGGATCGGTCGCCACGACGTCAATAGGCCGACCGTCGGTCTGCGGCGTATCAAGACCAATTGTAAACTGACCGTCACTACCGGTTTCACCGGAGCCAATCACATTACCATTGGCATCGGTGACCGTAATGGTACTGCCGGGTTCAGCGCTGCCGGTAAGCGTTTTGCCATCACCGCTGATCAGCAGATTTTGAGGCACATCAGGAGGTGTATTATCTACTCCCGTTTCGCTTCCGGGTGGTAATGTAGGGAGGTGATCGTCATCTTTGCTGCTGCTTCCGCCACTCGATGCGGCGACGGCGGCCAGTCCGCCTCCGCCTAATAATCCACCCAGTACCCAGGGCCATACCGGTGCGGCGCCCTCTGCTGCTGTCGTACCTGTCGCGACGATAAGATCATCAATACTGCCTATCTGCACCCAACTAAGCCCGGCTGCGGCAGGATCTTCAACCCACCATAGCGCGCCCTGACCGTCTTCAAGCACCAGTGAGCTATGCGTTGCTCCATCGGCCAGGTAAAAGTTTTTAATAGTAATGGTTTCGCCGGAGCGCAAATGGACAATCAGGTCATTGTTGGTTCGGGCAAGGGAGGCGATATCAGCCCGCTCAACCTGAAGTTTTACAATGGCAGGATGGCTCAACGTAACTTCAGAAGCAGTCGTAGACGTTTCTACACCCGTTAAAGCAGAGATAACAGATATCGACACCATTGATTCTTACTCCCGAAAATATGGATAAAGCGCTCTGATAGCGCCTCGTCGTAATTAGAGGTAAAGGGTTTCCGCGGCAGAGATTCTATTGTTAAATAGTTTCTCACCGTCATTTTATTAACATTTCATTAAGGCTACTGCTGTGCGGCATTAGCGATATAAAAGCAATTGGTTTTTTTGGTCGCTGATGAGTTTCTCAGTGACTCTCAGGTAGAAGGTAGGCTCCTCACGAACGTTATCTATCGTCTGGCTTATTCATCATATAGCCAGATAAATAAGAAAGAGCAAATTTATGAATACTAAAGCTTACTTTAGCCTGAATAATAAATGTTGTTTTTTGTGATATTGATCAATGTGGATTAAAAGGAGTTTTGTTTGTAATTTATTGTTTTTAATTAAATTTATTGTTTGTGCTTTCTGGTGGTTATTGATGAGCGGGATTCAGTGAAATTTAATAATAATCGGTATTTAAGAAAGGTTAATTTCTAATTTGAATAAACTTCATGATGAAGATTAAAGGTCGCATAAAGGTATTGTAATAATTAATGTGACGTATAACCTTTTATGCTGAAAGGATTCAACAGAGAACAAATATATAACCAGGTAGGTTTTAAAGGGTATATTACGGCGCTGCTTTATTGTAAGTGAATGATGTAGGGGTAATTGTGTTGAAAATAACCCTTGATTTTATCGGTCTATTTCTATTTGGATTTCGCTAAGATAAAAACTTTTATCATTATTTAATAGTAATGTGTGTTAACTATTTAAATTCTAACTATTAACCCGTTCGCATATACCATTCGCGGGTAACACCACCGCGTTGTACTTACGGTTTTTTCATTTCAGTCAACAGATGTGTACTTGCTGTTTCAGAACAGAACGGTGAGAAGCCACTCTTTAACTACTCACCATCCCGCATATTTATGCTCCAAAAGCGCCATCGATCGTATGCATTGCACCGGTTACAAAACCCGCCTCGGGTCCCGCCAGCCACGCCACCATACCAGCCACCTCTTCAGGGCGCCCATGTCTTTTGATAGCCATGAAACTGTGCATAAGATCTTTCATAGGGCCGTTTTCCGGATTCGCATCGGTATCAACAGGCCCCGGCTGAACGACATTAATGGTGATCCCACGTGGACCGAAATCACGGGCCAGCCCGCGAGCCAGACCTTGTAATGCAGACTTGCTGAGTGCGTAAGACGCCATGCCCGGAATCGGCATTCGATCGCCATTTACGGAACCGATGATGATAATGCGTCCACCTTCAGGCATATGCCGGGCAGCTTCTACAGCAGCATGATAGGGCGCATGAATGTTAATCCGGAAGAGGCGATCGATTGCATCCGGATCCTGCTCCAGAGCATCGCCAAATATAGCGATACCGGCATTAACCACAAGTATGTCCAGGGGGCCACTTTCGCGTACAGTTGTAATGACCTCATCACGGATCGAACTGTCACTATGAACGGCAGTAGAGCCTGTTTCATTCGCCAGCTGTTCGGCTGCATCCTTCGATCCGGCAAAAGAAAATTTGACCCGGGCACCATCACTGGCAAAACGCCGAACGATAGCTGCGCCAATCCCCCGGCTCCCACCAAGAACCAGAACCTGCTTATTCTGAAATGCGCTCATGAAAATGTCCTTGTATGATTTCGTAGTATGCATTACAAAATAGTCCCGGATTGATGTCAATAGGTTTTGTAGTGATCACTAAAAAACAGGTAAGAACGCCTGGACGCCCCCGAAAATTCGACGCTGAACACGCCGTTGCTGTTGCTCAGAGATTATTTCATGCAAAAGGTTATGACGCGGTCAGCATCGTTGATGTTACCGATACCCTTGATATTAATCCTCCGAGTTTTTATGGCGCTTTTGGTAATAAGGCCGGATTGTATTCCCGCGTGCTGGATCGCTATGCCAAAACAGGCGCGATCCCCCTTACTCAACTGCTGCGTGACGATCGAACCGTGGCGGAAGCGTTGACCGATCTGCTGACCGAGGCAGCCCGGCGCTATGGTGAAGATGAAGTGTGTACTGGCTGCCTGGTTATTGAGGGGACACGGTGTAATGATCAACAGGCTCGTCAGGCCTCAAACGTTTTCCATAGGGCCGCTGAGGACACTATTCGCCGTTTTATAGCGACTCGCTATCCGCAAGATGCCGGACGTCTGACCGACTTTGTCAGCACCGTTATGTCCGGACTGTCTGCTAAGGCTCGTCAGGGTCACAGTGTTGAGCAGCTTCTCTCAAGCGCCCGTCTTGCGGGGCTGGCACTGGCCGCCCTTATCAAGGATTAAGCAACGTTTTAATTCATTGGTTGCCGGGAAAATATGGGATTCCGGCATAAAACTCCATTAAGAACGTTTCAGCAATACTCATCAATATGAGCGTATTGGTTTTAGGCCAGGTGAACAGCGCAGCTGTTCTTATGAATGCGCCTGAGGAGCGATTTGTTTCGCGAGGAGAGAGCGATACTCTTCCTGCATCGGCAAGAGTAACTGTCGAGGAGGGGCCTGACAGATTCGGATTTAATGAGTTCTCTTCGGACTTCGCAGGACAAATTGCAGGCACAAAAAAGCCCGCAGGGCTTGCGCCGTGCGGGCTTTCAGGACTTCATATCAGGCTCTGGTGACCATCAACAAAGGATTTTGGTGGAGCAATGCTAAATACTATCAAGCTGAATATTCTATAAATACTAATGGAATCAATGTCATATATTTCATGTCAGAGACATGGTGCAAAAATCAAGACACCGGTTTAATCACATGGGTACAATGAGGATGGTCAGGAATTTTAGGTGTTTTGTCCCAGTTGCCATGCTCATAAGAGGCAACAAGTAATTTAAGTAAATGGCTCGTGTCGTGAGTACGTCCGGCAAGAACTTGTGAGCACTGAGATGAAGCTTGTTCATGAGAAGACGGTGGAACAAAACATTCATTGTGTCCTTTGGCTATCTCCATTTCTAGTACGGCTTGGTTATAAAATCGACTGAATTGTGTTCGTGTCAAACGTTCTGACCAGCCACTAGCAAAGACCCGATTATTGTCAGAATGGATTGATGTATAACGTGGGATACGAGATTCAACGGCTTCGATGGCCTCATCCAATTGCAATTCGCCTTTAGTTAGCTGGGATAAAATTTCTCTGAACTCCTCTAGCCTGCCTGCACCTTCCGTTACTTTACCCTCAATATTTTTACTGAGAATTAAAGATAACATTTTTTCTTTTAGTTCAGTATTATTGTTTAAAGCATTAGGTATTTCATTGAAATCAGAAGCATAGGTTACCATTTGGGATTCCTTTTCAAATAATAAAACTTACAGAGTATGCATGCCTAACCACGCGGGTTTCGGATGTAATACTCGTTTAAACCGTCGGTATATCCTTGATAGTAAGCTACCCGAGGGCTCCGGTGACGCACTCTCGCAGCCTGGCTTTCTAAGATGGAATCAATAGCAATAGCTGCCTCAGGTTCCTGGTTTAAGACTCCTGCCTCAAACCCCAATTCATATGCACACCCGGCACATTTATGGCGGAATGGGTAGCTTTGATCTTCAGGAAGAGTGGCGAACATCATGTTGTATCTGTGTGAAGCCTGGCAAGTTGTCATAATTAACCTTACATATAGAGCGGACTTTGCTATTATATGAGCACGACCTTTCCACGCATCAAACGCATTAGAGTGATTTCTCTTTTTTTCACATAATGTGAGCTGCTTCGCTTTTTGTAAGTGAATTAAGAAAGAAACGAATAAATCCGTATGGCTAAACATAAAGCAGCACTAGCGGCCTCTAAACTAGTTTCTCTTTGGCATATTTCGTTGAGAATGCCCTCGATATCGTCAGTAATCTCAAAAGAGAGCTGCTTACTACATCCATGTTGGTTGAGGTCATAGGATAATACATAGCAGGTATAGGTGAACTCTCCTGATGTATATGAAGTTTTTCCCTGATTGGACTCGAATAACCTTACATAGCAGACGAGCACAGTTTTGGAGTTCGGGGGCAGTCTCTGGCTGCGGTCGTTACCGTGAAAGTAGCACTATAAATGCCATGATTAAGCGTTATTTTTATCTTAAATAATTGATAAAAATAATTATTATGTAGTGATGTGAGCTTTTATGATTGTTAGCAGTTTTTTAGTAAATGACTATGTTCAAAAATACGTGTAATCTGAACGTATATAAATAGAGAGGGGTGGCTGGCATGAAACAACGTACTACTCAGAGTGTTACCGTCACACTGGAACGCGATTTGATCGCTGCCGCCCGTGCTGCTGGGTTGAATATGAGTCAGACTCTGGCCACAGCCCTTGATGCCGAACTGAAAATGCACGCCGCCACTCGCTGGAAAGAAGAAAATCGGGAAGGGCTGGAGGCACTTAACCGCTTCCATGATGAGCATGGACATTTCAGTGATGACTACAGGACGTTCTAAATTATGCAATTCGTCATTTATCGCAATTCTGGAAGAAGCATACTGTACCCGCTGCTCATAAATGTGACGAGCGATATCATTGGCACATTGAATACACGCTTGGTGATCCCATTGTTGCCTGTAGGGCGTTATCCAAATCTTGAGGTACGCCCGGCGCGATTAAATCCCGTACTGGAACTCATTGATGGTAACCAGTATGTCATGATGACCCATGAACTGGCGAGTATCCCGTTAAAGGCTCTCGGCGCTGAGTTTTGTGATGGTAGTATATATCGCCAGACTGTAAAAGATGCTCTGGATTTCATTCTGGATGGTATCTGAGAGAACTGTCAGTATAAATGAAAAAATGTTCTGTGAACGCTCCAGAATGCGGATTTCATGATTTATTTTTTCGGCGATGGGCTGGTAGAGACTTACCGCCGACAGTAACGTCAGAAGTTAAGTGATTTATTATTTTGCTTCATCAAATTCTACCGTTTTTGCGTTAATGTCATCAGGTGGAATAACTTTGTATCCCGCTTGCTTTGCTAACCAAAAAAAGTGTCCAATGATGCAATAATTTCACCCTTTTGAATCTGACGAACAGAGGTAACAACACCATTTTTAATCGTTAACTCAATATCAAACGCTTTATGTTCGATTTCCATTATTTAATCCTTATGTAGTTGCTTTTAGATAACATGGTGTTCTTAAAGTTGAGAGGCTTTCGTGAGCCTGGTTAACACTATACGCTTGTCCATTTTTTATATTGCGTGTTAGTGCAAAAATAATCAGAAATGGTTATGGTTTTATTTATATATACCATAAATAATTTGAGCAGGAGGAAGGCAGCGGCGCAGTGAATCTACAGAATCGTACACTAATACATGACTGGGGTGAGCGAGGAAAGCTAACGCACATGCAACCTGAAATATGATGGGTATAGAATAATTGTTATTACGTATCGGATAAAATATGAAGTATAAAAACTGTATCCAAAACTACGGCAGCTAGTTGATCCGTCAAATAAAAATCAGGTTTTACTGTAATATACTAAATATGTGAACATCGCTGTGGCAGGATGTACACGCATTATTATCACCGGTAGGTAAATGCTGGGATAACTGGTTTGATGGTGATTGCGTGACTGATCCCACCTATGTAATATGAGCACAGCCCTAAGCGAGGCTCTGGTTTTCAAACTGTCCTGGACTGAGACCGCCACAGGCACTGTGACGACACCACTGATTGTAATCACGCCCGCTACAATTAGATATCGTCGTCCACATTATTTCCCGGCTGATAAAACGTTAGCCGTGAATGCATTCAACTTTCAGTGAATAGAAGAAATTTTCAGCACAAGCATTATCGTAATAGCAACCCTTTACACTTATGCTATCGTAGCAGGCTACGCCGCTTCAGCAGCGCCTGATAATCCGCTGGTCAGTACTGACCGCCACGATCTGTGTGGACGATGACATTTTCCAGGCGTTTACCTCGCCACAACACCATCTGTAGCGTATCGCAGGTCAACTGTGCCGTCATCCGCGATGACATTGGCTAGCCAATGATGGCTCGCGACCACATGTAGATGACGACTGTCCGATACAGCCAGCCTTGCTCCGTACGTAAGTAGGGGCCTATGCTCTTCTTCGCACGTTTCTTGCTAACAGGTCGAATGTAGCGAAGCTGCCAGATTTTACTCCCGCTGGATTTGATCAGTAGCTCAAGGCCATCGCCATCATAGAGAACGTAGTCCGCTTCCTTGGGTTTGGCAGATTCGATTTCTTTAACTGAGAGAGGTTTGGTTTGTCTTGCCATTGCCGGGTTTCCATAGTTTTAGGCACCTCAAAAACAATAAAGCTTTATAAGGTGCCTAACAAGGTGTCTAAAAGGTTCGGATTTAATTAGTTGGCATCAGACTTCGCGGGACAAATTGAGGGCACAAAAAAGCCCGCAGGGCTTGCGCCGTGCGGGCTCTTAGGACTTCATCGGATGACTCTGGTAATCACCGATGGAGAATTTTGGTGGAGCTGGCGGGAGTTGAACCCGCGTCCGAAATTCCTACATCCTCGGTACTACATGCTTAGTCCAGTCTTTACATTCGCCGGCCAGCTGCGAACGGACACGCTACTGACAAACTAGCCTGATTAGTTTTAACGCTTCAACCCCAGGCAGGGCATCCACGCGATCTCTTTTGGGTTTGACCTCTCTTGATCCCCGTCCTAAGAGCGGAGGCTAGGGAGAGAGGGCTCTTAGCAGGTTATTAAGCTGCTAAAGCGTAGTTTTCGTCGTTTGCGACTATTTTTTTGCGGCTTTTTACGAGGCCAACCGCCCCTCGGCATGCACCTTGGGTTTCGCAAATCCCGTCGAATCCAGAATCAGCCCCAATGTGTTGCGTTGAGTATAACAGATTTATGACGTTTGATGCCAGTTTCTGAGATTGAGTTTATTATTTTTCTGATTGCGTGTTTTTTGCGCAATGCTGAGCGCTTACAAAGGGATAGCTGTGCGTTTGGGCAGAAGGTAGAACGTAGAGGTTAAGATACCCGGCAGGATAGATTGTGCTGCCGGGTAGACTATTTAGCGGCCTGCATGTTTCATGATGCGGGCTTTATCAACTTGCCATTCGCGATCTTTAATATCGGAGCGCTTGTCGTGTTGTTTCTTACCTTTAGCCACGCCAATTTTGACTTTGCACCAGGCATTTTTCCAGTACAAAGAAAGCGCAACCACCGTATAGCCTTCGCGATTAACGCGACCATACAGCGAATCCAGTTCGCGCTGGTTTAGCAGCAGTTTACGTGTACGGGTCGGGTCGCAAACAACGTGTGATGAGGCGACCATCAGTGGGGTAAAGTTTGCGCCAAACAGATAAGCTTCACCGTCAATTAAGATGACGTAGCTGTCACTGATGTTAGCTTTACCAGCACGCAGACATTTTACTTCCCAGCCTTGTAGTACCAGGCCCGCTTCAAACTCATCTTCGATAAAGTATTCGTGACGGGCGCGTTTATTCAGCGCTATGGTGGCTGATCCAGGTTTGTGGGTTTTTTTCTTAGTCATAGTATCCTGAACATCGCTAATCTGATCTTAATCAGCCTCAACTGTCCCTCGAGGCGTAATGAGCTATCTTAGCACGAGTTGCGGCAGAGCGTTTTTTTTAACTTATGATAAATGTTATTCTTTCTGACGTGTATGTACCTGGGAATCGCTATGCCACAGATTAATCGTACTGCGCTGGTCCCGTTCAGCGCGGAGCAGATGTATAACTTAGTGAATGACGTGGATTCTTATCCTGAGTTTATTCCGGGGTGCACCGGAAGTCGGGTGCTTGAGTCCGGGCCATCACAGATGACCGCGGCGGTCGATGTGTCGAAAGCCGGGATCAGTAAAACGTTTACTACGCGTAATACGCTCAGCAGTAATCAAAGTATTCTGATGCATTTGGTTGACGGGCCGTTCAAAAAATTAATTGGCGGCTGGACGTTTACTCCACTCGGTCAGGATGCCTGCAAGATTGAGTTCCAGCTCGATTTTGAATTTACCAATATGCTGATCGAACTGGCATTTGGGCGCATATTTAAAGAGCTGGCCGCCAGTATGGTTCAGGCTTTTACCACGCGAGCGAAAGAGGTTTACAGTGCCGGGTAAGATTGCGGTTGAAGTCGCTTATGGCTTTCCCCAGAAGCAATATTTGCTGAGAGTGAGTCTGGAAGAGGGGGCGACGGTTGAAGACGCCATTCGCGCTTCTGGATTGCTGACGCTGCGTACGGAAATCGATCTTAGCCAGAATAAAGTTGGTATATACAGCCGTCCGGTAAAATTACAGGATGGCGTTCAGGATGGTGACAGAGTGGAGGTTTATCGGCCGCTGATTGCCGATCCTAAAGAGCTGCGTCGCCAGCGGGCAGAGAAGTCGGCCAAAAAGTAAACCCTGGCTCGCTTTCCGGGATTGAGTGATAGCCCGATGTAATGTATTACCAGACAAAAAAAGGAGCCATCTGGCTCCTTTTTATATGAAACGCGATTACTTGCTGGTAAGCGCAGGTTTGTTATCGATATTCGTTAACGTGCCGGCGCTGTTAAAGGTCAGCGTCAGCGTCTGCTGGGTAACATCTTCATGGCCTGGCTGCTGGCGGAAAACGTAGAACCACGTGTTGGTGCCAAACGGATCGGACATCATCGGTGTACCCAGTGCATAAGCAACCTGCTGCTGCGTCATACCGACACGAATTTTTGAAACATCATTAGGTGCCAGATAGTTTCCCTGGTTGATGTCAGGACGGTAAACCACTCGCTCCAGAGTGGAACAGCCTGCGGTCAACATCAGAAGAACCGCTGCGGCAGCAGTTAGCGTTTTACAGCGCATAGTGATTTGATTCCTTTTCGGGCCCGAGCAGTACGCGGCTCATATGTAATATGCCGATGATAATAGACCTTTAATCACTTTAAAACCTTTGATACCTGGTCATACGGCTATTTTATTGTGAACTCAGACCTTCAGAGATCAAAAAAGTTTATGCCGCCAGCAGTTCTTTCGCATTTGCCAGGGTATTACGTGTGACTTCACTTCCGCCAAGCAGGCGGGCTAATTCCTGGAGTCGGGCACGTTTATCCAGCGGATGCATGTGGGTTTCGGTCATTTCACCATCGGTTTCTTTGCTTACCACAAAATGATGATGCCCGCAGCCTGCAACCTGCGGCAGGTGAGTAACACACATTACCTGTGTCGATTCACCTAGCTGACGCAAAAGCTTACCGACGACCGCGGCGGTCGGTCCGCTAATACCCACGTCAACTTCATCGAAAATGAGTGCCGGCGTTTCCATTTTACGGGCAGTAATCACCTGAATAGCCAGCGCAATACGCGACAGCTCACCGCCGGAAGCGACTTTGGCAATAGGTTGCAGCGGCTGCCCCGGGTTAGTAGTGACCCGAAATTCTATGCGGTCTGCGCCTTCTGCCGTCAGGTGATGCTCATCAAAGCTAACCTCGATGGTAAATTGCCCGTGCGGCATTGAAAGCGTATGCATACTGTCAGTAATCAGCGTGGCCAGTTCCTGTGCGCTGGACAGACGGCGTTGATGAAGCTGGCGAGCTGTTTCAAGGGCCAATGCATGATGTTTATTAACGGCCAGACTTAATGTCTCAAGTGAATCAGCCTGGTCGTCAAGCTGCTGCTGTTCGTCGAGCAGCGACTGATGGTACACAGGCAGTTCTTCCGGGCTAACATGATGTTTACGCGCCAGGGTAATTTGCCGTGAAATACGCTGTTCCAGTTCAAACAGACGATTAGGATCCAGATCCAGGCGATCGCTATAATGACGCAGTTCTTCACTGGCCTCACCAATCTGGATGGTGGCTTCTTCAAGCATATCCAGCACGCCTGAAAGTTTACTGTCCATGCTGACCAGTTCGCTAACCAGCTGCTTTGCCGTATAGAGCTGGCTTTGCAGATTGGCGTCTTCTCCGTCAGCGAGAAGATCCAGCGCCTGCTGGCTGGTGCTCAGCAACTGACCGCTGTTAGCAAGACGCTTATATTCTTCATCAATCTGTTCAAATTCACCCGCCTGAGGATGGAATTCATTCAGTTCTTTGAGTTGATACTGCAGCAGTTCGGCGCGTGCCGCACGTTCCTGGCTTTGCTGCTGATGCTGGGCCAGTGCCCGACAGCTTTGGTGCCACAGGCGGTAATGCTCCGCCATCCGCTGAGTGAGTTCAATTTCTCCGGAATAACCGTCGAGCAAATTCTTCTGGTGATCGGATTTAATCAGAAGCTGGTGAGCATGCTGACCGTGGATCTGGATCAGAAGCTGGCCTAGTTCGCGCAGTTGCGACAGTGGAACGGCGGTGCCGTTGATAAATCCGCGGGAGCGCCCGTCACTGCTGATAACGCGACGCAGCAGGCACTCGCGGCCCTCTTCAAGCTGATTAGCTTCAAGCCAGCGCAGCGCTGCCGGCGTATCTTTCAGGGAAAAGCGGGCGCAGAGATCGGCACGGTTAGCACCGGCACGGACAATATCGCCTTCGGCGCGGCCACCCAGACACAACCCTAACGCATCAATTGCAATAGATTTACCCGCGCCGGTTTCACCGGTGATAGCGGTCATCCCGCTGTGAAAATCGATTTCAAGCTCACGAACGATGGCAAAATTGCTGATGGTAAGTTGTGCCAACATAGCTGCCTTCCTGTATGAAAAACCATAACTGTGTTTACGTACAGTATAAACTGGTTTTTTATCCAGTAAAGGCCTGCGATACAAAATCAGAACAATTTTTTTGACCAGCCCAGTTTCGCACTTAGCGTATTGAAATAGTTATAATCTTTAGGATGAATAAGGTTCAGATAGTAGTCGCTACGGCGAATCAAAACATCTTCATCTTCCTGAATCGGCAGTGCAATTTGGCTATCACAGCTAATTTCCAGATCGCTGCCGTGATGCGAAAACCGCAGGCGAATGGTGCTGCAGCTGTTGATGACCAGCGGGCGAGCAGAAAGGGTATGGGGAAACATCGGCACCAGCGTAATGGCATCCAGCGAGGGCGTCAGGATGGGACCTCCTGCTGAGAGGGAATAGGCCGTTGACCCGGTAGGCGTAGAAATAATTAAACCATCAGAGCGCTGTGAGAAGGCAAAAACCTCGTCGATATAGACTTCAAATTCAATCATATGAGCGACTTTACCGGGATGCAAAACCACCTCATTAATGGCCGTGCTGATCCGTTTCTGACACGCTTTCTGGCATACCTGGGCTTCCAGCAGGAAACGCTTCTCGGTGATATATTCCCCTTCCAGAACATTGGCCAGCTGCTGGTGCGCATTATCCGGGTCAAGATCGGTCAGAAAGCCGAGGTTGCCACGGTTAATACCAATGACTTTGATGTCATAGCGGGCCAGAGTGCGCGCGGCACCCAGCATGTTGCCATCGCCGCCGACAACGACGGCCAGATCCGCCTGCTGACCGATTTCCGCCAGCGTGCCGGTGCGGACCTCGTTTAAATTCAGCTCACGTGCGATTTGCTGCTCAATCATTACCTCATAGCCCCGGGAACTGAGCCAGCGATAGAGCATTTCATGTGTGGTGAGCGCGGTAGGGTGACGCGGATGTCCGACTATACCAATGCACTTGAAATGAGCGTTCATTTTCTGGTGGTCCTTGTGCCAATGATTGATGACAATGTGATTGCTTCCCTTGAAACCAGGAAACCGATCCCCATAATAAGCGAAGTTAGCGAGATGAATGCGAAAAAAACGCGGAGAAATTCATGAGTAGTAAAGAACAGAAAACGCCTGAGGGGCAAGCCCCGGAAGAAATTATCATGGATCAGCACGAAGACGTTGAGGCCGTTGAACAAGAGGCTTCTGCTGAACAGGTGGATCCGCGCGATGAAAAAATTGCGAGTCTTGAAGCGCAGTTAGCTGATGCTCAGACCCGCGAGCGCGAAAGCCTGCTACGCAGCAAAGCGGAAATGGAAAACCTGCGTCGTCGCACTGAACTGGATATCGAGAAAGCACATAAGTTCGCGCTGGAGAAGTTCGTCAACGAACTGCTGCCGGTGGTGGACAGCCTCGATCGTGCGCTGGAAGTGGCCGATAAAGCAAATCCTGACATGGCATCCATGGTCGAAGGTATTGAGCTGACCCTGAAGTCAATGCTGGATGTGGTACGTAAGTTCGGCGTAGAAGTCATTGCCGATACCAACGTTCCGCTGGACCCGAACGTACATCAGGCTATTGCAATGGTGGAGTCTGACGATGTTGCTGCCGGCAATGTGCTGATGGTGATGCAGAAAGGCTATACGCTTAACGGTCGTACTATTCGCGCTGCGATGGTAACAGTCGCAAAAGCAAAGTAAGCCGCGTAGACAGGTCGGTTTTCGGCTTGTTTGCCTTCTGGCGGAAATAATGCTGAGCAGCAGCGACGTGCTTTGCTGCTGCTCAGGTCAGTGCCGCTATTCTATTCCGCAATGCTCTCGCGAATCGGTTTCACCGGCATTACTCTTACCTGCTTAATCATATTGTCCTGCACGTCGAGAATATCAATATCGTACTGTTTGATGCGCACACGCGTGCCGGAGGCCGGGATCTCTTCCAGCGCTTCAAGAATGATACCGTTGACCGTACGCGCATCTTCTTCCGGCAACTGCCAGTTAAACGCTTTATTCAGCTCGCGCACGTTAGCGCCACCTTCAATAATCACCGAGCCGTCATTTTGCGGCGTGACTTCTTCCGCCAATGTCGGTGACATTGACGTGGTAAAGTCGCCGACAATCTCTTCGAGAATATCTTCAACTGTGACCAGTCCCTGAATATCGCCATATTCATTGACCACCAGGCCCACTTTCTTTTTGTTCCGCTGAAATTTAATCAGCTGGGTACTGAGCGGCGTGCCTTCCGGGACGTAGTAAATTTCGTCGGACGCCCGCAGCATAACTTCTTTAGTAAACTCTTTCTTCTCCTGCATCAGCCGCCATGCTTCGCGCACGCGCAGCATACTGATGGTGTTATCCAGAGAATCACGGTACAGAACAATGCGTCCGTGAGGGGAGTGGGTAAGCTGGCGGACGATGGATTTCCAGTCGTCGTTAATATCGATGCCGACAATCTCGTTACGCGGGATCATGATGTCGTCGACGCTGATTTTCTCCAGATCGAGGATCGACAGCAGCATGTCCTGATTACGACGTGAAATCTGTGAGCGGGATTCGTTAACCAGCGTGCGCAGCTCATCTTTACTTAACGATCCGCTGATCGCGATATCGGTTTTAAGGCCCATTAAGCGCATCAGCATGCGGGTAATCGTATTCAGCAGCCATACCAGCGGCATCATCAGAATTTGCAAAGGAGCCAACAACAGGCTGCTGGGGTAGGCCACTTTTTCCGGATACAGCGCGGCAATGGTTTTCGGTAAAACTTCAGCAAAAACCAGCACGATAAAAGTCAGGATCCCGGTGGCAATGGCTACGCCTGCATCACCGTACAGGCGCATCCCGACGATAGTGCCCAACGCCGACGCGAGGATGTTGACCAGGTTATTGCCAATCAAAACCAGGCTTATCAGCCGGTCAGGTTTACGTAATAACGCTTCTACACGTTTTGCCGCACGGTTGCCTTTTTTCGCCAGATGCCTCAGCCGATAGCGGTTGAGCGTCATCATGCCGGTTTCTGAACCGGAGAAATAAGCGGAGATAACCACCATGACGATCAATGTGACGATCAGCGTGGTGGTAGAAATGTGTTCCAGGGGGGACTCCTTAGCTGACGAACTGCTGCACGACGCGGCTACCAAAGTACGCCAGCGTCAGGATGCAGGCACCCGCGACGTTGAACCAGACCACGCGACGACCGCGCCATCCTTTATGATAGTGGCCCCACAGCAGAACGATATAGACAAACCATGCAATAATCGACAGGATCGCTTTGTCGATATTTTCCATGCTGAATAAGTTATGCATGTAAAACAATCCGGTACATAACGTCAGGGTCAACAGCACCACACCGATTTGAGTGATGTGAAACATTTTGCGCTCAATGCTCATCAGCGGTGGCATTTCACTGTTAAAAGCCAGCTTCTTATTTTTTAGCTGGTAGTCAATCCACGCCAGCTGCAACGCATAGAGTGCGGCAATGATCAGCGTCGCGTAAGAGAACAGCGACATTCCAATATGCACCATGACGCCGGGCGTCGCTTCCAGATGGGTAATGTACTCATTGGGTACGAAACTGGCGAAAGCCAGATTGATGAAGGCGAATGCGTACACCACCGGCAGCAACAGCCAGCCGCGATTGCGCGAGGCAACGATGGTCATCACCGTACAGATCATCAGGCTGACCAGTGAACCGACATTCAACAGGCTAAGATTCTGGCCGCCATCTCCGTCAGGAAAAATGCGCGCTTCCAGCGCAAATGCGTGGCAAACCAGCGCGATAACCGCCGACAGGATCGCCATGCGCCGCCAGCCGCTATTTTTCTGAAGCAGGCCGGGAATGATCAGCGCCAGGCTGAATGAATAGGCAACAAGAGCGAGCAGCGCAAAAACAGGCATAAGTGTATTGAGAGTTCACCGGGAAGAAAGAGGATCAGTATAACGTTACGCGACCTTCGCTCCAACCGTTGCATAACAACAAAGGCGGCTTCATGTTATACTCCGGCAAAATTCTGTAGACGCGTCGCGTAAGCGACCGACCGTTTCCACCTCAGGCGAGAGACAATGTTTGATAATTTAACCGATCGTTTGTCGCGCACGCTGCGCAATATCAGTGGCCGTGGACGCCTTACTGAAGAAAACGTTAAAGAGACGCTGCGTGAAGTGCGTATGGCGCTGCTGGAGGCTGACGTTGCGCTGCCGGTAGTGCGTGAATTCATCAACCGCGTAAAAGAAAAAGCGGTTGGTCATGAAGTGAATAAGAGCCTGACGCCGGGTCAGGAATTCGTCAAAATCGTGCGCAACGAGCTGGTTGCGGCGATGGGCGAAGAAAACCAGGTGCTGAATCTGGCTGCGCAGCCGCCAGCCGTAGTGCTGATGGCGGGCCTGCAAGGTGCCGGTAAAACCACAAGCGTCGGCAAGCTGGGTAAGTTTTTACGCGAAAAGCACAAGAAAAAAGTGCTGGTGGTTTCGGCTGACGTTTATCGCCCTGCGGCGATAAAACAGCTTGAAACCCTGGCCGAACAGGTTGGCGTGGATTTCTTCCCGTCTGACGTCGGGCAGAAACCGGTCGATATCGTTAATGCCGCGTTAAAAGAAGCGAAGCTCCAGTTCTACGACGTGCTGCTGGTGGATACCGCCGGTCGTCTGCACGTTGACGAAGCGATGATGGACGAGATCAAACAGGTCCATGCATCAATCAACCCGGTAGAAACGCTATTTGTCGTAGATGCCATGACCGGTCAGGATGCGGCCAATACGGCTAAAGCGTTTAACGAAGCGCTGCCGTTAACCGGTGTGGTACTGACCAAAGTTGACGGTGATGCCCGCGGCGGTGCGGCACTTTCTATTCGTCACATTACCGGTAAGCCGATCAAGTTCCTTGGCGTCGGTGAGAAAACCGAAGCGCTGGAGCCGTTCCACCCGGACCGTATTGCGTCTCGTATCCTCGGCATGGGTGATGTGCTGTCGCTTATCGAAGATATCGAAACGAAAGTTGACCGCGCGCAGGCCGAGAAATTAGCCAGCAAGCTGAAGAAGGGCGACGGTTTCGACCTGAACGACTTCCTTGAGCAGCTTAAGCAGATGAAGAACATGGGCGGTATGGCGAGCCTGATGGGCAAGCTGCCGGGCATGGGGCAGATCCCGGATAACGTTAAATCGCAGATGGACGATAAAGTCCTGGTGCGGATGGAAGCCATCATTAACTCCATGACGCTGAAAGAGCGTGCGAAGCCGGAAATCATTAAAGGTTCCCGTAAGCGTCGTATCGCGCAGGGTTGTGGGATGCAGGTGCAGGATGTAAACCGTCTTCTGAAGCAGTTCGACGACATGCAGCGCATGATGAAGAAAATGAAGAAAGGCGGCATGGCTAAGATGATGCGTGGCATGAAAGGGATGATGCCGCCCGGTTTTCCAGGCCGCTAAAATCAGGGCATAAGGCTATCTTGTTTGCCACTTAATCCCCGGGGTGTGCTCGACAAAACATGAACGTGTTTTGCACGCCCTTGAGGGGGGCCGAAGGGCGAGCAGAGTGAGTTAATGCTCACGTATTGCGCGCACGCCAGAACTAAACTGGCTGCACCGATATACACCTTCTGTCTCTTGTTTCGTGCTCAGCAGCAAGATGCTGATTGCAATTTCCCCAGAAATCAGTAAAATTTTCGGGCTTTTAATATGACACCGGGACCCTTCCCTCGAGGGGGCCCGGTGTTTTATTCACACAAGAGGATGTTATGGTAACTATTCGTTTAGCTCGTCACGGCGCAAAAAAGCGTCCGTTCTATCAGGTTGTTGTCACCGACAGCCGTAATGCACGTAACGGCCGCTTCATTGAGCGCGTTGGCTTCTTCAACCCGATCGCTAGCGAAAAAGAAGAAGGCACTCGCCTGGATCTGGATCGCATCGCTCACTGGGTTGGCCAGGGCGCGACCCTTTCCGATCGCGTTGCCGCGCTGATCAAAGAAGCAAAAAAAGCAGCTTAATCTGTCACGGTGGTCATGATGAGCAAGCAACTCGCCGCACAAGTTCCCGTTGAACCGGTTGTACTGGGAAAAATGGGTTCTCCCTACGGAATCCGTGGTTGGCTCAGAGTGTTTTCTTCCACTGAAGACGCCGAAAGCATTTTTGACTATCAGCCCTGGTTTATCCAGAAGGCGGGTCAGTGGCAGCCAGTACAGCTGGAAAGCTGGAAGCACCACAATCAGGATTTGATCATCAAGCTGCATGGCATTGACGATCGTGATGCCGCGAATGTACTGACTAATTGTGAAATTGTCGTAGATTCTTCGCAGTTGCCCGCGCTGGAAGACGGTAGCTACTACTGGAAAGACCTTATGGGTTGCCAGGTAGTCACCACCGAAGGCTACGAGCTGGGCAAAGTCATCGATATGATGGAAACCGGCTCCAATGACGTTATCGTCATTAAGGCAAACCTGAAAGATGCGTTTGGTATCAAGGAACGTCTTGTACCGTTCCTCGATGGACAGGTTATCAAGAAAGTCGATCTCGCTACTCGGACTATCGAAGTAGATTGGGATCCTGGTTTTTAAACCACCGGATAAACGGTAAATGACGGCGTAATGGGGATAGGCTGGTGTTTATAGGTATTGTGAGCCTGTTTCCAGAAATGTTTCGTGCAATTACCGAATACGGGGTAACTGGCCGGGCTGTAAAAAATGGCCTGCTGAACATCCAGAGCTGGAGTCCTCGCGACTTCGCTCATGACCGGCACCGTACCGTGGACGAACGTCCTTACGGCGGCGGACCGGGGATGTTAATGATGGTGCAACCTTTACGGGACGCCATTCATGCAGCAAAAGAAGCGGCAGGGGAAGGCGCTAAGGTGATTTATCTGTCACCTCAGGGACGCAAGCTTGATCAAGCGGGCGTCAGCGAACTGGCAACGAATCAGAAACTGATTCTGGTGTGTGGTCGCTACGAAGGCGTAGACGAGCGCGTGATCCAAACCGAAATTGACGAAGAATGGTCTATCGGCGATTACGTACTCAGCGGTGGTGAGTTACCGGCAATGACGCTGATTGACTCGGTTTCCCGGTTTATCCCGGGGGTTCTGGGCCATGAAGCCTCAGCAACGGAAGATTCCTTTGCTGACGGATTGCTGGACTGCCCGCACTATACCCGTCCTGAAGTGTTAGAAGGGATGGAAGTACCGCCGGTATTGCTGTCGGGAAACCATGCTGAGATACGTCGCTGGCGTCTGAAGCAGTCGCTGGGCCGCACCTGGCTTAGAAGACCTGAACTTCTGGAAAACCTGGCTCTGACTGAAGAGCAAGCAAGGTTGCTGGCGGAGTTCAAAAAAGAACACGCACATGAGCAACATAAACATGATGGGATGGCGTAAGCCCCCGAATATCAGTTTACCCAGGATAAGAGATTAAATTATGAGCAACATTATTAAGCAAATCGAACAAGAGCAGATGAAGCAGGACGTACCTTCCTTCCGTCCGGGTGACACCGTAGAAGTGAAAGTATGGGTTGTTGAAGGTTCCAAAAAACGTCTGCAGGCATTTGAGGGCGTGGTTATTGCTATTCGTAACCGCGGTCTGCATTCTGCATTCACTGTTCGCAAAATTTCCAACGGCGAAGGCGTTGAGCGTGTTTTCCAGACTCACTCTCCGGTAGTTGACAGCATTGCTGTTAAACGTCGTGGTGCTGTACGTAAAGCTAAACTGTACTACCTGCGTGAGCGTACTGGTAAGTCTGCTCGTATCAAAGAGCGTCTTAACTAAGATATCGCTTTTGCGACATCCGTATAAGAGGGCTGGCCTGCGGGCTGGCCCTTTTTTTATGCGTAAAAAAACGCATTGCGTTAACTGATTAGTCATAAATCATTTACACTGTCCGCTCGCAGCAGGAGGGGAAGTGGTCCATAACGCACGACGTCAATCAGGTAAGTTACGCACAGCGGCAGGGTTCGCGCTGTTTGCGATCCTGTTGATTATTGTGGCCCCGCTGATTTCTGTCGCGTTGCAAAAAGATCCCATGAGCGCCATGCCCGGGATGCATCATGACATGAGTATGATGGCCGGACATGGGGAACACGATCCTGCGCCAGTGACGATGCCTGTCGATCACGGTGAAGCCTGCGGCTATTGTGTCCTGCTGGTTCACGTTCCGGGACTGCTGCTGGCGCTGGTGATGGTGCTGTACGCCGTGCTGCTGCGCCAGAAAAATCGCCCGCCGCGTCCCGTCATAACGTACTGGCACTTCTTCCCTTGGTTATATCCCGATACCCGCGCGCCGCCCGGCGAGTCTGCTTTATCCCCATTCTGACATAACGATTATGCGCATCTGCGTATAACGCCGTTTGACCTTATCTGAGGAAAAGTATGACAACCTGCACTCCACGCGCGGCATGGATAACATTACTGCGCCGTCTTCATTTCTATATTGGCCTGTTTGTCGGCCCGTTTATTTTCGTGGCGGCCTTAACCGGTACGCTTTACGTGGCAACGCCACAGCTTGAAGCATGGCTCTACGCCGATGCCTTACACGGGAGTGTCGAAGGAGAGCAACAGCCGCTGGCGCAGCAAATCGCGGTAGCCGAACAGGTTACAGGGGGACAGTTGTCACTTCTGGCAGTACGGCCCGGGCTGGCATCTGGTGAGACAACCCGGGTAATGTACACTGACCCGACGCTCGGCGCTTCGGAAAGCCGCGCAATCTTTATCGATCCGGTTACGCTTGCAGTAAAAGGTGATATGACCGTTTACGGCACCAGCGGCATTTTACCGCTGCGTCAGTGGATCGACTATGCACATCGCTCGCTACTGCTGGGCGATGTCGGCAGAAATTACAGCGAACTGGCCGCCTCGTGGATGTGGATTGCCGCGCTGGGTGGCATTGTACTGTGGTTTTTCACCCGTCCTAAGCGGCGCATAAATAACTGTGTTCAGAACACACGCCGGTTACATGTTACGCTCGGCTGGCTATTGCTGGCAGGTATGCTGCTGTTTTCCGCCACCGGGCTCACCTGGTCGCAGTGGGCGGGCGGAAACGTCGATAAAATGCGTACGGCATTTAACTGGCTTACCCCACAGGTCAATACCCAACTTAAGGGGGAGGCCGATGTTCACGATCCCCATGCAGAGCATCATGCGCATCACGGCGACATGTCCGGGATGGAAACTAAGTCTGAGTTAACGGACTTCGATACTGTGCTGCATATTGCGCAGTCGGCGGGGATTGACGCGCGCTACGTTGAGATCCGCCCGGCCCGCAGCGCCGATCGTGCGTGGACCGTTACGGAGATCGATCGCCGCTGGCCGACTCAGGTGGATGCGGTGGCAGTGGATGTGAAAAATATGAATATCATCGACCATACCTATTTTGCCGCCTTTCCGCTGATGGCTAAACTGACCCGATGGGGAGTAGATTTCCATATGGGCGTTCTGTTTGGCCTTGCAAACCAACTGCTGCTGATTGCATTCGGCGCAGCGCTTTGTGTCAGCATTGTAATGGGCTACCGGCTATGGTGGCTCCGGCGTCCGGTGGCGGGTATGCAGAATCCGCTAAATTCGCTGTTGCAAAGCATGGCGCAGTTATCCCCCTCAGGGCAAATAGGGTGCACGCTCTGCGCACTGGTGCTGGGTATTGCGATGCCGGTAATGGGCGTTAGCCTGGTGATTTTTCTGCTGGTTGACTGTTTACGCTGGAAAATGCGCCGTTCACGCGGCATTCAGCAGGTTATGTAACGTCCGGAGGATGTAGCTAATCTCGATTTCTCGGGTTAGCTACATTGCTTGTAAATAAATATTTACTATTTAGTAAGCTTTTAGCCCCATTTATTTTGTTTGTGTAAAGTAATGTGTACGTATTTTGTATTGAATTCTTTACCTCTTATGGTATGGTGAGCTCTCCTCTGTTGAGGATACTTATATCGCAAACGAGCCAGACAGGATTGCCATCATGCAAAAAGACGCGCTGAATAACGTACATATTGTCGACGAACAGATTTTAATCACCCCAGACCAGCTTAAAGCGGAATTCCCGCTCAGCGCTGCGCAAGAAGCGCAGATCGCGCAGTCGCGTAAAACGCTCTCCGACATTATTGCCGGTCGCGATCCGCGTTTGCTGGTGGTGTGTGGTCCTTGTTCTATCCACGATCCGGAAACGGCGCTGGAATATGCACATCGATTTAAGCAACTTGCCGCAGAGGTCAGCGATAGCCTCTACCTGGTGATGCGCGTCTATTTTGAAAAACCCCGTACCACCGTTGGCTGGAAAGGATTGATTAACGATCCGCATATGGATGGCTCGTTTGATGTTGAAGCCGGTTTGAAAATTGCGCGTCAGCTGCTGGTAGATCTGGTGAACATGGGGCTACCGCTGGCGACTGAAGCATTAGATCCAAACAGTCCGCAGTATCTGGGCGATCTGTTTAGCTGGTCTGCTATTGGTGCGCGCACCACCGAATCGCAAACTCACCGCGAAATGGCCTCCGGGTTATCGATGCCGGTTGGGTTTAAAAACGGAACCGATGGCAGCCTGGCAACAGCGATCAATGCAATGCGTGCGGCGGCACAATCCCACCGCTTTGTGGGCATTAACCAGGCCGGTCAGGTTTGTCTTCTGCAAACCAGGGGCAACCCGGATGGTCATGTGATCCTGCGCGGCGGTAAAGCGCCGAATTACAGTCCGGCAGACGTGGCACAGTGCGAAAAAGAGATGGCCCAGGCGGGACTCAAACCGTCGCTGATGATAGATTGCAGCCACGGGAATTCGAATAAAGATTACCGTCGCCAGCCTGCGGTTGCAGAATCTGCCGTTGCACAAATTAAAGATGGTAACCGGTCGATTATCGGCCTGATGATTGAAAGTAACATTCATGAAGGAAACCAGTCTTCTGAGCAACCGCGCAGCGCAATGCAATACGGCGTTTCGGTGACTGATGCCTGCATCAGCTGGGAAACTACCGAGGCACTGTTGCGCGAAATCGATCGCGATTTAAAAGGCCATATGGCGACGCGTCTGGCATAAGAGGTTGGTTATGGTTGCTGAGTTGACCGCGCTGCGCGATCAAATTGATGAAGTAGATAAAGCGCTACTGGGATTACTGGCGCGCCGTATGGCGTTAGTTGCCGAAGTCGGCGAAGTTAAAAGCCGGTTTGGACTGCCGATTTATGTCCCCGAGCGTGAGGCGTCAATGCTGGCTTCTCGCCGTGAAGAGGCGGAAGCGCTGGGCGTACCGCCTGATTTGATTGAAGATATATTACGCCGGGTGATGCGCGAATCGTATTCCAGCGAAAACGATAAAGGTTTTAAAACGCTCTGTCCGACGCTGCGCCCGGTGGTGATCGTCGGCGGCGGCGGCCAGATGGGGCGGTTATTTGAAAAAATGCTGACGCTGTCCGGTTATCAGGTCAAAATCCTTGAAAAAGAGGACTGGTCACGCGCGGCTGAAATGGTGGCCGATGCCGGAATGGTTATCGTCAGTGTGCCAATCCACGCCACTGAACAGATTATCCGTCAGTTACCGCCGCTATCTGAAGACTGTATTCTGGTGGATCTGGCGTCGGTAAAAAATGGGCCATTACAGGCTATGCTGGCCGTACATACGGGTCCGGTAGTTGGCCTGCACCCGATGTTCGGTCCGGACAGCGGCAGTCTTGCCAAGCAGGTGGTGGTCTGGTGCGATGGCCGTCAGCCAGAAGCGTATCAGTGGTTTCTGGAGCAGATCCAGGTCTGGGGAGCGCGTCTGCATCGTATTAGCGCGGTCGAGCACGATCAGAACATGGCGTTTATTCAGGCGCTGCGTCACTTTGCTACTTTTGCCTATGGGCTACATCTGGCCGAAGAGAACGTACAGCTTGAGCAGTTGCTGGCACTCTCATCACCGATTTATCGTCTGGAACTGGCGATGGTGGGACGGCTGTTTGCTCAGGATCCGCAACTTTATGCTGATATTATTATGGCCTCCGGGGATAATCTGGCCCTGATAAAGCGCTACTATCAGCGGTTTGGTGATGCGATTAAATTACTGGAGCAGGGTGACAAACAGGCGTTTATCGACAGCTTCCGCAAAGTTGAACACTGGTTTGGCGATTATGCCCGGCGCTTTCAGAGTGAAAGCCGCGGTCTGCTGCGCCAGGCCAATGATAGCCGTCAGTAATTTAAAATCCTGTATATACTCAAAAGCCAGAGGGGAAACCCGCTGGCTTTTTTTATAAGGGAGAAGGGCATGACCGTACTGCAAACACTGTTTGATTATACCGGGCACCTGCCTGAGTGTCCGACCTGGAGCGAGGATGAGCAGGCGCTCTATTGGGCGGATATTATTGAAGGCGAAATTCATTGCTATCATCCTGAAAGCGGCGAGCATCGGGTACTTCAGTTCCCCGAAGAAGTCGGCTGTTTCGCATTAAGAGAGAAGGGCGGCTTCATCGTTGCGCTACGCAATGCTATCTGGCTGGCAGATGCGCGCGGTCTGTTAACGCACAAAGTCTGCGATAATCCGTCCAATCCGCAGCTGGCAAGATTTAATGACGGCGGCACCGATCGTCGTGGACGATTTTATGCCGGTACGTTCTGGTCACCCGGCGATTATAATGGCGCGATGTTGATGAGAGTCGGCAACGATCTCACGCCGCAGGTGATCCAGAGTGATATTCAGGGTTCTAACGGTCTTGCTTTTAGCGAAGATGAAAAGTGGATGTACAGCTCTGATACGCCAAATAACGTTATTTACCGTACGCCGCTGGATGAGCGGGCAGAGCCGGGCCAGCGTGAGATTTTCCGTCAGTTTGCTGAGGGCGAAGGCAGTCCGGACGGTGCGGCTGTCGACACAGAAGGCTGCTACTGGAGCGCGCTGTATGACGGCTGGCGTATTGCCCGTTTTTCACCGCAGGGTGAACAACTGGAAGAGTACCGGCTGCCGGTACGTTGTCCAACGATGGTCTGTTTCGGCGGGCCGCAGATGAAAACATTGTTTATCACCACCACGCGGGAAAATATGGATGCTGAGGAAATCGCGCAATATCCGTTGTCCGGCGCAATCTTCACCCTGCCGGTCAGCGTGGCAGGCGTGAAGAAATTGCCTTTCATCGAACGTTAAATCGGATCGACAGGCACAACGTTTTCGCTGGGATAGCAGCCCAGCACTTTCATGGAGCGGGTGATTGCAGACAGCTCTTTTAGCGCTTTCTGCATTGCCCGTGAGTGTACATTAGCCTGAATATCCAGATAAAACATCTCTTCCCACGGATTACCGTAAATCGGACGCGATTCAAGCTTGGTCATAATCAGATTGTGATTACGCAATACCAGTAACGCTTCAACCAGCGCACCGGCCTGTTGGCCCGTCGCGATCAGCAGTGTGGTTTTCGCGGGTACCTGCTCTGAGACATCCACCGCTTTACGTGCCAGCACCACAAAGCGGGTAAAATTCTGCGTCTGATTGGCCTGAATACGCTCCAGCACCTGCAAACCGTACAGCGCGCCGCCGGCTTCGCTGCCCAGCGCGGCGACGTCCGCAGAGCCTATCTGGGCCACTTTCTCCATTGCGGCAGACGTGCTTTCGGTATATTCGATTTTCCAGTGCGGATAGCGGTTAATAAACTGACTACACTGCTGGAACGGCTGCGGATGGCTATAAACCGTTTTAATTTGGCTGACATCTGTAGCGGCGGACACCAGCAGGCAGTGATCGATAGTTACCGTCATTTCACCCACAATCGAGAGCGAGGTATGTTGCAGCAGATCGTAAACATCGTTGATGGAGCCCGAACTGGTATTCTCAACAGGCACAACGGCATAATCAGCCTGACCGGTTTCAACCTGATTAAAAATATCTGCGAACTTCGCGCAGCCGCTTTCAATAAACTGATCAAAATGACGCGCCGCATACTGGCGTGCCGCCAGATGAGAATAAGAACCCTTGGGACCCAGAAACGCAACGCGTGCAGAATGCGGATTGGTTTTATTCAGGTGCTGCTGAAGTAGCGCCTGCTGTGTGAGGACAGAGTCTTCGATAATGAGCTGGAACAGGCGGGTGATATAGTGGGCGTCAAGATGATGCGTTTTACCGAGCTGAATTAATCTTTCCAGCAGGGCGCGTTCGCGGTCAATATCCCGCACCGGACGGTGAGAAGTCAGTTTTGCCTTACCAACCTCTACCGCCAGTCCACGACGCTCGGCCAGCAATGCCAACAGTTGTTCATCCAGCGCGCTAATTTTGTCGCGCAGGGCCAGTAACGGGTTTTCCTCAATCATAATATCGCCTGTCTCATGTCCATAAAAAAGGCCCCCCGGAGTGGGAGGCCTTATTGTTCGTCTTCGCATTGTTTATCACACGACGGAACGCCTCCCATTCAGGGGAAGGTAAAAAAGAATGCGAAGAAAAACGGGATAATTTTCATAATAACGTCCTGATGTCGATAGAGGTAAAGTACCCGCTCTGTTTTAACTCTGTCAACAAAAAACGCGCCCGGAGGCGCGTTGGCGATACACTCAATATAAGGGTTACTTCTCTTGTTCTTCAACTTCTTCAACATCATCTTCGACATCTTCAACGAAGTTGGCGTCTTTCACCGACGTGGCGGCCCGGCGCGCTTCGCCTTTGTGCTGTACTTTATTGAGCTGTCTTTCCAGCTTGTTGATCAATTCGTTGATGGCGGCGTACATATCTTCATGTTTCGCACTGGCGACAAGGTGGCCGTTTGGCGTATTGATTGTCGCGTCAGCCGTAAACCCCTGCGGTTCTTTGGACAGAATAATGTGCGGGTTTATCAGGTGAGTTTGCCATTTATCAAGTTTGGCGAGACGGTCGGCGACATGTTGGCGTATTGCCGGGGTGATTTCCATTTGCTTGCTGGTAATGTTCATTGTCATAAATTTTACCTCTTGTCTTTCCGTCTTGGTAATTTCAGCATAACGCGCTCAATGGCAATTTGCGTGATTAAAATCACATTTTTTTGTCACTTTTTGTCAAGAAAGGCTTTTTGTGAGGCAGAACATGAAGATGTGCTTTTTTGCTTGAAGTGGCGAGAATTCCCGGCCATATTTGATCGGATGATCCGCGTAAAATAAGTCAGTATGCGGTAAAAAAACGGCAGCCCGCAGGCTGCCGTTGTGCATTTCAGCGCGAAAATCAGGTGTTGCTGCTGTTGGCGGCGATAATTTTAGCGACCTTGTCGGCCTGAGTGTTCATTTGCATTTCACGATACGCATTTTCCATCAGCGGCAGCGCATCACGAGTGGCCTGGGTATCCGGGTAGTCGCGCAGCATTCCCTCAACGCGGTTAACGACCGCGACCCATGCGCCACGTTCGGTATAGTATTGCGCCACCGAATACTCATATTTGGACAGGCGATCTTTCAGGAATACCAGACGCTTAGTGGCATCGGTAACATACTGGCTATTTGGATAACCGCGTACCAGTTTAGAGAAATCGTTAAACGAATCGCGAGCGTGCTGCGGATCGCGATCGCTACGATCGACGCCGAAGAAGCCCTGCAATGCGCTGTCATCCAGCGCCATATTGGTTAACCCACGCATATACATAACATAATCAATGTTAGGATGGGTTGGATTCAGACGCATGAAGCGATCGATAGAGGCCTGAGCCAGCGGTAAATCGGCATTCTTATAGTATGCGTAGATTAGATCCAGCTGTACCTGCTGAGAATAAGGGCCGAATGGATAGCGATTATCCAGTGCTTCCAGTTGCGTTATTGCCTGTTTCCAGTTACCGTCCTGCAGTTTTTGCTGAGCAGTCGCGTAGATTTCCGCAGGTGGATTATCGGGCACCTCTTCCTTTGAGCCGGAGCACCCCACCAAAGCCAGGCTCAGTGTGGCAGCTGCCACCAGATATTTCATGCGCATCATGACGTTTTGACTTCCTCAGAATGTTTATGCGGGAGATTAACGGTTCCTGCTCCCGATTAAGACCAGCTACAATAGCACACTATATTATACGGCAAAGCCGTAAAACCCAACGTTAAACGAAGAAGCTGTCTATGGCACAACTAGTACAACTCACCGCAACGGTGTCCGAAACACAACTCGGTCAACGCTTAGATCAGGCTTTGGCCGAATTGTTCCCTGATTATTCGCGCTCGCGAATAAAAGAGTGGATTCTTAGCCAACAGGTCAAGGTTAACGGCAAAATTTGCGATAAGCCAAAAGAGAAAGTATTTGGTGGAGAAAACGTCGCCATCAATGCTGAAATTGAAGAAGAAGCGCGCTTTGAGCCGCAAAATATCCCGCTGGATATCGTGTACGAAGACGATGACATTCTGGTGATTAACAAACCGCGCGATTTTGTCGTCCATCCGGGGGCCGGTAATCCTGACGGAACAGTGTTAAATGCGCTGTTGCATTACTATCCGCCTATCGCTGACGTTCCGCGTGCAGGTATTGTTCACCGTCTGGATAAAGACACCACTGGTCTGATGGTGGTAGCGAAAACCGTTCCGGCGCAAACCCGGCTGGTGGAATCGCTCCAGCTGCGCGAAATCACCCGTGAATATGAGGCGGTGGCTATTGGTCATATGACGGCAGGCGGGTTAGTCAATGAACCGATCAGCCGTCATCCGACCAAACGTACGCACATGTCCGTTCACCCAATGGGTAAACCGGCGGTAACGCATTATCGCATTATGGAGCATTTCCGTATCCATACGCGGCTGCGGCTGCGTCTGGAAACCGGGCGTACGCACCAGATCCGCGTGCACATGTCGCACATCACTCATCCTCTGGTGGGCGATCAGCTCTACGGTGGCCGTCCGCGTCCGCCTAAAGGTGCATCGGAAGAGTTTATTGCCGCATTGCGCAAATTTGATCGTCAGGCGCTGCACGCGACGATGCTGCGCCTGTATCACCCGATCAGCGGTATTGAAATGGAGTGGCATGCGCCTATCCCTCAGGATATGGTCGATCTTATCGACGCCATGCGCGCCGATTTTGAAGAGCATAAGGATGATGTTGTCTGGTTATGACTAATATGATCGTTCCGCAGTGGCCCGCGCCGGAAGGTGTGGCGGCCTGTAGCTCTACGCGTATCGGCGGTGTAAGTCTTCCGCCGTATGATTCGCTGAATCTGGGGGCCCATTGTGGGGACAACCTCGATCATGTAGAGGAGAACCGCAAGCGTCTGTTTGCTGCGGGCGGTCTGCCGTCCAGGCCAGTCTGGCTTGAACAAGTTCATGGTAAAGGTGTTTTGCAGCTTGATAGCGCACCGTATCTCTCAAAACGTGCCGATGCCTCGTATAGTGCGACGCCAGGCACGGTTTGTGCGGTCATGACGGCAGATTGTTTGCCCGTCTTATTTTGTAATCGGGCGGGAAGCGAAGTGGCGGCCGCCCATGCAGGCTGGCGCGGACTTTGTGAAGGTGTGCTTGAAGAAACGCTTGCGTGCTTTACAGACCAGCCGGAAAACATTCTGGCGTGGCTGGGACCGGCTATCGGCCCGGATGCATTTGAAGTCGGTGAAGAGGTACGTGAGGCATTTGTGACAAAGGCAGCAGAGGCAACGCACGCTTTCCGCCCGACAGGCGAAAAATACCTTGCTGATATTTATCTGCTTGCTCGTCAGCGGCTGGCACGCGCCGGAGTAACTAACGTATACGGCGGCGATCGCTGTACCTTCCATGAAGAGCAACATTTCTTTTCTTATCGACGTGACAAAACCACGGGCCGTATGGCGAGTTTTGTCTGGCTGAAATAACGTATAGAATAAAGACGATCCAGGCGTATTTTTTTTCACATACTCAGGTCTTAAACCTTGAATAATTGAGGGATGACCTCATTTAATCTCCAGTAGCAAATTTGATCTGTTATGGGAGGAATCATGCGTCTGGATCGTCTTACTAACAAGTTCCAGCTTGCCCTTGCCGATGCACAATCTCTTGCGCTTGGACAAGACAATCAATTTATCGAACCCCTGCACTTAATGAGCGCCTTGCTGAATCAGGAAGGGGGATCGGTGCGTCCGTTACTCACCTCCGCAGGCGTTAATGCAGGCCAGCTTCGTACCGCCATCGACCAGGCATTGAGCCGTTTACCACAGGTAGAAGGCACCGGCGGCGATGTGCAACCGTCACAGGATCTGGTGCGCGTACTCAATCTTTGCGACAAGCTGGCGCAAAAACGCGGTGACAACTTTATCTCGTCAGAATTATTCGTTCTGGCGGCGCTTGAATCACGTGGCACACTGACCGATTTACTGAAGTCGGCGGGTGCAACCACAGCAAATGTGACTCAGGCGATTGAAAATATGCGCGGAGGTGAGAGCGTGAACGATCAGGGAGCCGAAGACCAGCGTCAGGCTTTGAAAAAATACACCGTCGATCTGACCGAGCGTGCCGAGCAGGGCAAGCTTGACCCGGTTATCGGTCGCGATGAAGAAATCCGCCGTACTATTCAGGTTCTGCAGCGGCGTACCAAAAATAACCCGGTATTGATTGGTGAACCTGGCGTTGGTAAAACCGCGATTGTCGAAGGACTGGCGCAGCGGATTATCAACGGCGAAGTTCCGGAAGGCTTAAAAGGCCGCCGCGTGCTGGCGCTGGATATGGGGGCGCTGGTGGCAGGGGCCAAGTATCGCGGTGAGTTCGAGGAGCGGCTGAAAGGCGTGCTTAACGATCTGTCAAAACAGGAAGGAAACGTCATCCTGTTTATTGACGAACTGCATACGATGGTCGGGGCTGGTAAAGCGGATGGCGCAATGGATGCCGGTAATATGCTGAAACCGGCGCTGGCGCGCGGTGAGTTGCACTGCGTGGGCGCGACAACGCTGGACGAGTATCGTCAATATATTGAAAAAGATGCGGCGCTTGAGCGTCGTTTCCAGAAAGTGTTTGTTGCCGAACCATCAGTAGAAGACACCATTGCTATTTTACGCGGCCTGAAAGAACGTTATGAACTGCACCATCACGTGCAGATCACCGATCCGGCCATTGTCGCCGCCGCAACGTTATCGCACCGTTATATCGCGGATCGTCAACTGCCGGATAAAGCCATCGACCTGATTGACGAGGCGGCATCCAGCATTCGTATGCAGATCGACTCGAAACCGGAAGAGTTAGATCGGCTTGAACGTCGTATTATCCAGTTGAAGCTGGAACAGCAGGCGCTGAAAAAAGAGTCTGACGATGCCAGTCTGAAGCGTCTGGATATGCTTAATGATGAATTAAACGATAAAGAGCGTCAGTATTCCGGGCTGGAAGAAGAGTGGAAAGCTGAAAAAGCGTCTCTGTCAGGTACCCAGACGATTAAAGCTGAACTGGAGCAGGCGAAGCTGGCTATTGAACAGGCGCGGCGAGTTGGCGATCTGGCACGAATGTCTGAATTGCAATATGGCAAAATCCCGGAGCTGGAAAAACAGCTGGCTGCTGCCACGCAGTCCGAAGGCAAAACAATGCGCCTGCTGCGTAATAGAGTAACAGACGCCGAAATTGCTGAAGTGCTGGCGCGCTGGACGGGTATTCCGGTTGCCAGAATGCTTGAAGGTGAGCGGGATAAACTGCTGCGTATGGAGCAGGAACTGCACAGCCGCGTCATCGGTCAGAATGAAGCCGTTGAGGCAGTATCGAATGCGATCCGCCGTAGCCGTGCCGGACTCTCCGATCCGAATCGTCCTATCGGGTCCTTTCTGTTCCTCGGTCCGACCGGGGTAGGTAAAACGGAGTTGTGTAAAGCGCTGGCTAACTTCATGTTCGACAGTGACGATGCCATGGTGCGAATCGACATGTCTGAATTCATGGAGAAACATTCGGTGTCGCGACTGGTCGGTGCGCCTCCGGGATATGTGGGTTATGAAGAAGGGGGCTATCTGACGGAAGCGGTTCGCCGTCGTCCTTATTCTGTCATTCTGCTGGATGAAGTGGAAAAGGCGCATCCTGATGTGTTTAACATTCTGTTGCAGGTACTGGATGATGGTCGGTTGACTGACGGGCAGGGAAGAACGGTCGATTTCCGTAATACGGTCGTCATTATGACATCTAACCTCGGTTCAGATCTGATTCAGGAGCGTTTTGGCGATCTGGATTACAGCAGTATGAAAGAAATGGTGCTGGAGGTGGTTAGCCATAATTTCCGTCCGGAGTTCATCAACCGTATTGACGAGGTAGTCGTATTCCATCCGTTGGGTGAGAGCCATATTGCCTCAATTGCCCAGATCCAGCTGCAACGTTTGTATAAACGTCTGGAGGATCGCGGTTATGAAGTTCATATCTCTGACGAGGCGCTGCAGTTGTTAAGCCACAACGGTTATGACCCGGTATATGGTGCACGGCCACTGAAACGCGCTATTCAACAGCAGATTGAAAACCCGCTGGCGCAGCAAATCCTTTCCGGAGAGTTAATTCCGGGCAAAACGATTAAGCTGATCGTGCAGGATGATAAAATAGCTGCGGTTCAGTAACCCATAAAAATGACAAAAACGGGCTGCAAGGCCCGTTTTTGTTTAAATAAGTAGCAAAAAGTCACGGGTGTAGCGGGTTTTGCCTGAAAAACAAGCTAACGATAAGTTTTTTTAAATTTATGCTTGTCATCACGAAAGAACTCCCTATAATGCGCCTCCACTGACACGGAACAACGGATTACAAACCGCCGGGTCAGCAGGGATTCTTCCGGGAATGCCGGCGGAGAAAAGCGAAAATAAACGCTTGACTCTGAATGAGGAAAACGTATTATACGGGACCTCGCAACGGTGAGCGAAAGCCGCGTTGCACTGCTCTTTAACAATTTATCAGACAATCTGTGTGGGCACTCGAAGATACGGATTCTTAAA
>NZ_LGIT01000016.1 GCF_001187865.1 Klebsiella sp. RIT-PI-d | reverse complement strand
CACGATGTCTGTGACATCGTTCTCGCTACCAGCACAGGAGATATGGTGCATCCGGGAGGATTCGAACCTCCGACCGCTCGGTTCGTAGCCGAGTACTCTATCCAGCTGAGCTACGGATGCATCGGGATTACTACTTTACTGCTGATTCAATGTCGCTCAACATGCCGCAACACTGATAAAGATGGTGCATCCGGGAGGATTACTCGGCTTCGCCTCGCCCTGCGGGCCGTTGCTGAAGCAACGTTATCCTCCCTGGTGCCCGTAACAAGATTCACGATGTCTGTGACATCGTTCTCGCTACCAGCACAGGAAATATGGTGCATCCGGGAGGATTCGAACCTCCGACCGCTCGGTTCGTAGCCGAGTACTCTATCCAGCTGAGCTACGGATGCATCGGGATTACTACTTTACTGCCGACCTGGTGCCCGTAACAAGATCCGCGGTGTCTGTGACATCGTTCTCGCTACCAGTACAGGAGATATGGTGCATCCGGGAGGATTCGAACCTCCGACCGCTCGGTTCGTAGCCGAGTACTCTATCCAGCTGAGCTACGGATGCATCGGGATTACTACTTTACTACTGATTCAATGTCGCTCAACATGCCGCAACACTGATAAAGATGGTGCATCCGGGAGGATTACTCGGCTTCGCCTCGCCCTGCGGGCCGTTGCTGAAGCAACGTTATCCTCCCTGGTGCCCGTAACAAGATTCGCGGTGTCTGTGACATCGTTCTCGCTACCAGCACAGGAAATATGGTGCATCCGGGAGGATTCGAACCTCCGACCGCTCGGTTCGTAGCCGAGTACTCTATCCAGCTGAGCTACGGATGCA
>NZ_LGIT01000015.1 GCF_001187865.1 Klebsiella sp. RIT-PI-d | reverse complement strand
CGTTCTTTGAAGTGCTCACACAGATTGTCTGATGAAAAGTATCGAGCAAGACGGCTACGAAGTCGCGACACATCGTGTCCCCTTCGTCTAGCGGTTAGGACTCCGCCCTTTCACGGCGGCAACAGGGGTTCGAATCCCCTAGGGGACGCCACTTGCTGGCTGTGAGTGAAAGGCACAACCAATCAGTATCTCAAAACTGACTTCCGAGTCATGTTTGAGATATTTGCTCTTTAAAAATCTGGATCAAGCTGAAAATTGAAACGACACGCTGTGTCTGTTCTCCGTAAATAAGAACAGAAGGCAGTGTGTTCGAGTCTCTCAAATTTTTGCAATCAGAAGACATCTTCGGGTTGTGAGGTTAAGCGACTAAGCGTACACGGTGGATGCCCTGGCAGTCAGAGGCGATGAAGGGCGTGCTAATCTGCGATAAGCGTCGGTAAGGTGATATGAACCGTTATACCCGACGATACCCGAATGGGGAAACCCAGTGTGCTCCGGCACATTATCATGTCATGAATACATAGTGGCATGAGGCGAACCGGGGGAACTGAAACATCTAAGTACCCCGAGGAAAAGAAATCAACCGAGATTCCCCCAGTAGCGGCGAGCGAACGGGGAGGAGCCCGGAGTCTGAATCAGCATGTGTGTTAGTGGAAGCGTCTGGAAAGTCGCGCGATACAGGGTGAAAGTCCCGTACACAAAAG
>NZ_LGIT01000013.1 GCF_001187865.1 Klebsiella sp. RIT-PI-d | reverse complement strand
ACTTTAGCAACAACGCCCGCACCAACGGTACGGCCGCCTTCACGGATTGCGAAACGCAGACCGTCGTCCATCGCGATCGGGTGGATCAGGGTAACAACCATTTTGATGTTGTCGCCCGGCATTACCATCTCTACGCCTTCCGGCAGTTCGATGGTGCCAGTCACGTCAGTTGTACGGAAGTAGAACTGCGGACGGTAGCCTTTGAAGAACGGAGTATGACGGCCGCCTTCATCTTTGGACAGGATGTACACTTCGGATTCGAATTTGGTGTGCGGCTTGATTGAACCCGGCTTAGCCAGTACCTGGCCACGCTGGATTTCTTCACGCTTGATACCACGCAGCAGAACACCACAGTTCTCGCCTGCACGACCTTCGTCCAGCAGTTTGCGGAACATTTCAACGCCGGTACAGGTAGATTTCGCAGTATCTTTGATACCAACGATTTCAACTTCTTCACCCACTTTGATGATGCCGCGCTCTACACGACCGGTAACAACAGTACCACGGCCGGAGATAGAGAATACGTCTTCGATTGGCAGCAGGAACGGCTTGTCGATAGCACGTTCTGGTTCCGGGATGTAAGAATCCAGGTAGCCTGCCAGTTCGATGATTTTTTCTTCCCACTCTGCTTCGCCTTCCAGCGCTTTCAGAGCAGAACCACGAACGATCGGCGTGTCGTCGCCCGGGAAGTCGTACTGAGACAGAAGTTCACGAACTTCCATTTCTACCAGTTCCAGCAGCTCTTCGTCATCAACCATGTCGCATTTGTTCAGGAACACGATGATGAAAGGAACGCCTACCTGACGACCCAGCAGGATGTGCTCACGGGTCTGCGGCATCGGGCCGTCAGTCGCAGCAACAACCAGGATCGCGCCGTCCATCTGCGCAGCACCGGTGATCATGTTTTTAACATAGTCGGCGTGGCCCGGGCAGTCTACGTGTGCGTAGTGGCGAGTCGGGGTGTCATATTCAACGTGAGAGGTGTTGATGGTGATACCACGAGCTTTTTCTTCCGGCGCGTTATCGATCTGATCGAATGCGCGAGCAGCACCGCCGTAGGTCTTAGCCAGTACGGTAGTGATTGCAGCGGTCAG